>QHSB01000561.1 GCA_003220335.1 Candidatus Rokuibacteriota bacterium | reverse complement strand
TCGCGCTCGTCACCGGCGGCGGCCGCGGCATCGGCCGCGCCATCGCGCTGCGCCTGGCCGCCGACGGCCTCGCGGTGGCCGTGGCCGCGCGCACCCGCACCGAGGTCGACGACACCGCGCGCGCCGCCGGCCGTGGCGCCCTCTCCCTCGTGCTGGACGTCACCGACGCCGTCTCGGTGGCCGCCGCCGTCGAGCGCACCACGCGCGAGCTGGGCCCCGTGGACGTGCTGGTCAACGACGCGGGCATCGCCGAGTCGGCGCCGTTCGCCAAGACGGAGCCGGATTTCTGGGATCGCCACTTCGCCGTCAACGTGCGCGGTCCCTATCTCCTGACGCGCGCGGTGCTGCCGGGTATGCTCGAGCGCCGCTGGGGCCGCGTGATCAACGTCGCCTCGCTGGCGGGGCTCGTCGGCTCGCCCTACGTCACCGCCTACACCGCCTCCAAGCACGCGCTGGTCGGCTTCACGCGCGCGCTGGCGACCGAGGTTTCCGGCAAGGGCGTCACCGTGAACGCGCTCTGCCCGGGCTTCGTGGCCACCGACATCGTCTGGAGCGGCGCGCGCAACATCGTGGCGAAGACGGGCAAGTCGTTCGAGGATGCGGTGAAGGCGCTCGCCGAGATGAACCCGGGCCGCCGGCTGATCGAGCCGGAGGAAGTGGCGGAGGCGGCGGCGCGGCTGGTGGCCGACGACACGACGAACGGCGAGACGGTGGTGCTGGACGGCACCGCCCCGGCGCCGAAAGGAGCGACGCGATGAAGGATCACATCTCCGCGGTGCGGCCGCACACACTGCCGAAGCCCGCCGGCTTTTCCTACGCGATGGAGGTCAAGTCCGGCCGCGTCGTCTTCGTCTCCGGCCAGGTGGCGGCGAACGCGGACGGCAAGATCGTCGGCCGCGATCTCGTCGCCCAGTTCCGACAGACGTGCGCCAATCTCCAGGCCGTCGTCAGCGCCGCGGGCGGCGACATGACCGACTTCGTCAAGCTCACGATCTACGTCCTCGACGTCGCCGACTACAAGAAGAGCCTCAAGGGCATCGGCGAGGTCTACCGCGAGTACTTCGGCAAGCACTTCCCGGCGATGACGCTGGTCGGCGTGCGCGACCTCTTCGATGCCGCCGACGGCGCGCTGATCGAGATCGAGGGATTCGCCGCGCTGGCGTGAGCGCCGTGGCCGAGCGCTTCAAGATCCGTCACCGCCTGCCGGCGGCGCGCTGGCCCACGCGCGAGGAGGCGGAGCGCGCGCGGCTCTTCCAGGCCGCGCGCATCGGCCCGGTGGTGGCCGAGCAGCGGACGTGGGTGCCGGCGATGGTGCCGTGGCGCGCGACGGACGACGGCTTCGTCACCGACGAGGTGCTGGCGTGGTACGCGCGCTTCGCCGAGGGGCGGCCGGGCGTGCTCGTGGTCGAGGCCACCGGCATCCGTGACGTCGCCAGCGGCCCCCTGCTGCGCATCGGCGACGACCGGTTCGTGCCCGGGCTGCGGCGGCTGGTCGAGACCGTGCGCGGCGGGCGGCTGGCCGAGGCCACCCACGACGCCACGTGGCGACAGGCGCCCGAGGCCGCCGTGCGCGAGCGGCTGGTGAGCGCCGATCGCACGCTGCTGGAGGCGGCGCTGGACGACCGGCAGCGGGAGGCGCTGGACTACGGCTACCGCGAGCGCATCTGGGACACCCACCTGCCCCACATCCGCGAGCTGCCGCGCGTGCTGCCCGGCCTCTTCGCTGAGGCCGGTCGCCGCGCCCGCGAGGCCGGCTTCGACGGCATCGAGCTGCACTACGCCCACGCCTACACGATGGCGTCGTTCCTGTCGCGGCTGAACACGCGCGACGACGGCTACGGCGGCCCGCGCGAGCAGCGCGTGCGGCTGCCGCTGGAGGTGCTGGGCGCCGTGCGCGCGCGCGTCGGCGGCGACTACGTCGTCGGCATCCGCTACCTGGGCGACGACGTGGTCGCGGGCGGCAGCGACGTCGAGGACGCCGCGTGGTTCGGCGCGCGCTTCGCCGAGGCCGGCGTCGATTATCTATCGGTCTCCAAGGGCGGGCGCTTCGAGGACGCCAAGCAGCCGCGCGTCGGCGAGGCCGTCTATCCCTACACGGGGCGCTCGGGCTACGAGTGCATGCCCACCGTGCTGTCCGACGAGCGCGGACCGTTCGCCCGCAATGTCCCGCTGGCCGCGCGCATCCGCGGGGCCGTCCGTGAGGCCGGCTTCGACACGCCCGTCGTCACCAGCGGCGGCATCGGCACCTTCGAGCAGGCGGAGGGCATCCTCGAGCGCGGCGAGGCCGACTTCGTCGGCGCCGCGCGCCAGTCGCTGGCCGACCCCGACTGGTTCCGGAAGATCCGCCTCGGCCACGGCTCCCTCGTGCGGCGCTGCGAGTTCACCAACTACTGCGAGGGCCTTGACCAGCAGCACAAGCAGGTGACGTGCAAGCTGTGGGACCGCGTGGAGGTCGACGCGCCCGACGCGCGCCTGGCGCGCGACGGCAAGCGCCGCCTCTCGGCGCCGTCGTGGACGCCGCCGGAGGGCGACGCGCGGTAGGCGATGACGAGCGCCTCGATGACCGTCCGCGATGCAACGCGCGCCGACTTGCCGACCATCGTCGCGATCTACAACGCCGCGATCCCGGGACGCATGGCCACGGCCGACACCGAGCCGGTGTCACCGCAATCCCGGCAGGTCTGGTTCGAGGAGCACGATCCCGCTCGGCGCCCGCTCTGGGTCGCGTGTGTCGAGCGCTCG
>QHSB01000562.1 GCA_003220335.1 Candidatus Rokuibacteriota bacterium | reverse complement strand
ACCGGCGCGGTCATTCAGCATTTCACGAAGACCCTGAACCGCGTTCCCGGTATCGATTTCCGGCTGCCCACGGAGGACGAGCTCGACGCGCTCGAGGCCTTCCAGCTGTCCCTGGGGCGGCAGCAGGACCTGGTGCTGCCCCTGCGGCTCAAGGGCACGGTGCCCAAGCGGGGCCAGGAGATCTTCCTCGACAACAAGCTCGGCAAATGCAACCTCTGCCATGTGAATGCCGGGGCGACGTCGAACCTCGGCCAAGGCAGCCTCGGGAACGCCAACTTCAATACGGGCGTCGAGGACCTGCCCGATCAGCCCGCTCGGCTGACGACCCAGAAGGTTCCTCGCGATGACGGATTCCGCACGCCGGGGGACGGCACGTTCAACGTTCCGCCGCTCGTGGAGGCGGCGGACAGCGGGCCGTTCTTCCACAACAACGCCATCGAGACCATCGAAGGAGCGGTCGCGTTCTACGACGGCGAGGCGTTCAACAAATCCCCGGCCGGCCTCACGCTGGCCAAGCTCGACCCCGAGGGTAAGGGCATCGAGCTCGACGGGACGCAGATCGTGGCGATCGCCGCCTTCCTGCGAGTCATCAACGTGCTCGAGAGCATCCGGCAAAGCATCATGCTGCTGGAAGCGAGCCTCGCGGTGTCGTCCTCCGCGGAGCGAGCACGGCTGCTCACTCGCGCCGTTCGCGAGACGGACGACAGCACTGGCGTGCTCACGGGCGGCGGTCTTCACGCCGAAGCGGTCGCTCACCTCCACGAAGCACGACGCCTGGCGGACCGGGCTCTCCGAAGCCACTTCTTCGGTCGGAAGCACACGGAGGAGGCGATCCGAGAGCAGAAGAAAGCGAGAGCGTTCCTCGTCGAGTGAGGGACGCGAAGGGAGAGATATATGACCGTCCGGAAGTTCGTCGTCGCGCTGGTCGGGACGAGCGCACTCCTGTGGGGCAGCGCGTCGGCGCCGTCTGCGCAAAAGATGACCGAGCAGTTCATTCCGATCGGGCAGTCGCCGGGGCTGTCGGGGAAGTACACCGTCATCGGTAAGCTTCAATCGGTCAACGCGCAGGAGAAGACCTGCACGGTCGCCGACACGACGGGGGCCACGTCGGGCGCCTTGAACGTCAGGATCACTGAGCGGACGAAGATCTGGCTGGACAGGAGCAAGCTTCAGCAGCCAAATCTGGAGG
>QHSB01000560.1 GCA_003220335.1 Candidatus Rokuibacteriota bacterium | reverse complement strand
TCCAGCGCGAGACGATTTCGGCGATGTCCTCCTCGTCCACCTCTTCCTTGATGAGCCGGCGCCCGCCGGCCGGGGCCTGGGCTTCCAGCGCCTTGAGCTCGCGCTCGAGCTGGGCGAGCGTGCCGTACTGCAGCTCGGCCGCGCGCGACAGGTCGCCGGTGCGCATCACCTTTTCGATCTCGACCCGCGTCTCCTCGATGCGCTTGCGAAGCTGGCGCGGCTTCTCGATGGCCGCCTTCTCGGTCTCCCACTGCGCCCGCAGCGCCTGCGCCCTCGTCTGCAGCTCGGACAGCTCCTTCTCGAGCTTCTGCAGGCGGTCGCGCGAGGCGGCGTCCGTCTCCTTCTTCAACGCCTCGCGCTCGATCTCGCGCTGGAGGATCTTGCGCGTGATCTCGTCGAGCTCGGCGGGCATCGAGTCGATCTCCGTGCGCAGCCGCGCCGCCGCCTCGTCGACGAGGTCGATGGCCTTGTCGGGCAGGAAGCGGTCGCTGATGTAGCGGTCCGAGAGGACGGCGGCCGCCACCAGGGCCGAGTCCTTGATCCGCACGCCGTGATGGATCTCGTAGCGCTCCTTGAGCCCGCGCAGGATCGAGATGGTGTCCTCCACCGTCGGCTGGTCCACCATCACGGGCTGGAAGCGGCGCTCGAGGGCGGCGTCCTTCTCGATGTGCTTCTTGTACTCGTCGAGGGTGGTGGCGCCGATGCAGTGCAGCTCGCCGCGCGCGAGCAGCGGCTTCAACAGATTGCTCGCGTCCATGGCGCCCTCGGCGGCGCCGGCCCCGACCACGGTGTGCAGCTCGTCGATGAACAGGATGATCTGGCCCTGCGCGTCCTGGACGGCCTTGAGCACGGCCTTGAGCCGCTCCTCGAACTCGCCGCGGTACTTGGCGCCGGCGACGAGCGCGCCCATGTCGAGGGCCACGATGCGCTTGTTCTTCAGCCCCTCGGGGACGTCGCCGCGCACGATGCGCTGGGCCAGGCCCTCGACGATCGCCGTCTTGCCGACGCCCGGCGGCCCGATCAGCACCGGGTTGTTCTTGGTGCGGCGCGAGAGGATCTGGATGACGCGGCGGATCTCCTCGTCGCGTCCGATGACCGGGTCGAGCTTGCCCTGCTGCGCCAGCGCGGTGAGATCGCGTCCGTACTTCTCGAGCGATTCGTACGTGCCCTCCGGGGTCTGGCTGGTCACGCGCTGGCCGCCGCGCACCGCCGCCGCGGCCTCCAGCAGCGTGTCCCTGGTGAGGCCGGCGGCGCGAAACGCGTCCGCGACCGCGCCGTCCTTCACGCCCGCGAGGGCCAGGAGCAGGTGCTCGACGCTCACGAACTCGTCCTTCATGCGCTGCGCCTCGGCCTCGGCGTTGTTGAAGACCTCGTTCACGCGCGACGAGATGTAGACTTGGCCCGCCTGCGCGCCCCCGCCGGACACGCGCGGCATCTTCTCGATCGCCTGCTGCAGCCGCTGCAGGAGCGTGGCGGGCGCGACGCCCGCCTTCTCCACGACGCGCGCGGCGACGCCGCCGTCCTGGGAGAGCAGCGCCACCGCCAGGTGCTCCGCCTCGATCTGCTGCTGGCCATGGCGCTGGGCCAGCGCCTGCGCCTGGCGCACCGCGTCCTGGGCCTTCTCGGTCAGGCGATTCACGTCCATCGTTGTCCCCTCCGTCTCGTCAGCTCGGCGTCCAGGCGGTCAAGGCACTCCATGAGATCCACGATGATCGCGGCGCCTGCGAGGTTGACGCCGAGATCGGCGCGCAGGCGCAGCATGCGTCGCAGGCGGGCGGCGGTGGCGGCGCTGAACCGGACGGGCGGGCCCGGCTCCGGCTCGAGCAGCCCCAGGCGTACGAGCCGCGCGAGCCGCGTCGCGCTGATGCCCGTGGCAACGGCGAGCTCGCGCAGCGACACGTGGACCTCGGCGCGCAGCGGCACCCGCGTGAGGCTCATGGCGTGGCCGGCCGGTCGGCGGGCGCCGACGCGCTTCGCCGCAGCATCTCGTAGACCTCGCGCTCGGCCGCGCTCGGCCGCGTGGGCACCACGACGCGAACGACCGCGTAGAGATCGCCGCGCGCCCCGTCGCGGGGCAACCCACGGCCGCGTAGCCGCAGGCGCTGTCCGCTCTGCGTGCCCGGCGGCACCGTCAGCGTCACCGGCCCGTCGGGCGTGTCCACACGCACCTCGGCGCCGAGCACCGCCTGCCACGGCCAGAGCGGCAGGTCCATCTCCAGATCGTCGCCGACCACGCGGTAGCGCGGGTGCGGCAGCAACCGGACGCGCAGGTACACGTCGCCCGCCGGGCCGCCGTTGACGCCGGGCCCGCCCTGGCCCGCCAGACGCAGCGTCGCGCCGTCGCGAATACCGCGCGGGATCGTGACGTCGAGGCTGCGGCCGTCCACCGTGATCCGGCGCTGCCCGCCGTGCAGCACGTCGTCGAGCGTGAGCGGCAGCTCGCCCTCGACGTCGTTGCCGGGGATCGGCATGCGGACGCCGGCGCGGTCGCCCCCGGCGCGGCCGGCGCCCGCGCGGCCGCCGGGCGGCCGGCCGAAGATCGACCCGAAGAAGTCGCTGAAGTCGCCGAAGCCCTCCCACTCGGTGGTCACGCTCGGGCCGCGCCCCGTGTCCGGCGGCGGCGTGAAATCCA
>QHSB01000559.1 GCA_003220335.1 Candidatus Rokuibacteriota bacterium | reverse complement strand
GTCGCGTCGAGAGTTCTGGGACGCGCTCGCGCAGCTCTCGACGCAGGGGATGACGATTCTGCTCGCGACGCCGTATCTCGACGAGGCGGAGCGCTGTCACCGCGTGGCGCTCATGCACGACGGGCGCCTGCACCGGACCGGCACACCAGCAGAGCTGCGGCAGAGTCTCGGGCTACAGCGGCTGGAGGTGCGCGCGACCGACCTGCGCCAGGCGGAGGCGACGCTGATCGGACGCGACGGGATCGCCGACGTCCAGCGCTTCGGCGACCGCCTGGACGTGCTGGTGCGCGAGGCGGAGTCCGGCGAACGCGCGGTTCGCGAGGCGCTCGGCGAGGCGGTGGCGAGCGTGCGCACCGCGTCGCCGACGCTCGAGAACACCTTCGTCGCGATCCTGCGCAGCCTCGAGGGCGAGACGCGCGTGCCGCCGTTTCCGGACCGCCGCCACCACGAGCCGGCCGGCGACCCGGTGGCCATCGGCGCACGCGGCTTGCGCCGGACGTTCGGGGAGTTCGTGGCGGTCAAGGGCATCGATCTGGAAGTTCGATACGGCGAGGTCTACGGCCTGCTCGGCGCCAACGGCGCGGGGAAAACGACCACCATCAAGATGCTCTGCGGCCTGCTGGAGCCCAGCGGGGGCGAGGTGCGGCTGGCGGGCGAGATCGGGGAGCTGCGCTCCGAGACTGTCCGGCAGCAGGTCGGCTACATGTCGCAGAAGTTCTCGCTCTACGACGACCTCACGATCGACGAGAACCTCGACTTCTTCGCGGGCGTCTACCAGGTGCCGCGCGAGCGGCGCGAGGCGCGCAAGCGGTGGGTGCTCGAGTTCGCCGGCCTCCCCGGCAAGGGCGGCCAGCTCACGGGCAGCCTGCCCGGCGGCTGGAAGCAGCGCGTGGCCTTCGGTGCGGCGATCATGCACGAGCCGCGCGTGCTGTTCCTCGACGAGCCGACGTCGGGCGTCGATCCGATCGCCCGCCGCGCGTTCTGGGCCATGATCAACCAGCTGGCCGACCAGGGCACCGCGATCCTCGTCACCACGCACTATCTCGAAGAAGCCGAGCAGTGCAACCGGCTGGGATTCATGGTCGCCGGCGAGCTGGTGACCGAGGGCACGCCGAGCGGCGTGAAGGCCGCGCAGGGCGGCCGCGTGCTCGAGGTGCTCGCCGACGACCCGCAGCGCGCGGTGGCGCTGCTCAAGACCGCGCTCGAGCCGTGGCGTGTCTCGCTCTTCGGCGATCGGTTCCACGTCATCGTCGACGGCGACGCGCAGGCGGCCGCGCGCGACCTCACGGCCCGGCTGGCGCGCGAGGGCATCCGGGTGCGGGACGCGAGAGAAGAGGACTACTCGCTGGAGGACGTCTTCCTCGTCATCGCCGAGAAGGGCGTCGTCGCCGCCTGACGGCTGGCCCATGCGGCGCATCATCGCCCAGGCCCGCAAGGAGCTCACCCAGCTGCGGCGCGATCGTCTCGCGCTGGGGCTGGCACTCGTGCTGCCCGTGGGCCTCACGGCGCTGATGGGCACGTCGGTCTCGCTGACGGTGACCGATATCCCGATCGTCATCCAGGACTTCGATCAGACCCAGATGTCCCGGCGGTACGCGGACGCGTTTCGCACGTCGCTGACCTATCGCGTGGTGAGCCTGCCGCCCGCCACGTCGCCCGAGACGATGCTGGCCGGCGGACGGGCGCGCGCGGCCGTCATCATCCCCGAGCACTTCGAGCGCGAGATCCGCCGCCATCGGCCGGTCGAGGCGCAGGTGCTCGTCGACGCCACCGACGGCAACACCGCCCAGCTGATTCGCGGTAGCGCCGGCCAGATCACGCGCGCCTTCGCGCAACCGCTCGGCGGCGCGGCGGTCCCGGCCATCCAGACGGCGACGCGGCTCTGGTTCAATCCGGGTCGGGAGCCGCGAAAGTTCTACGGACCCGGATTCCTCGTGCTCGGTCTGTCGATCTTTCCGACCGTGCTCGCCGCGCTCGCGATGTCGCGCGAGGGTGAGCAGAAAACAATCTTGCAAGTCTATGTGTCGAGCATCTCGGCGCACGAGTTCCTGCTCGGCAAGATCCTGGCCGGCATGGTCATTGGATTTGCGCAGTGCGGGCTGCTCGCCGGGCTCATGTTCACGCTCTTCGGCCTGCATTTTGCCGGCGATCCCACGCCGGTGATCGTCGGCAGCGCGCTGTTCGTGTTCTGCGTGGTGAGCTTCGGCTCCCTCGTCGGGGCCGCCATTCCCAACCAGGCCGCGGCCGTGCAGGCCGTTGCGCTCGGCGGCTTCCTGCTCGCGTTCCTGCTCTCCGGGCTCATCTTCCCGATCGAGAACATCCCGGTGACGCTCCGGTGGCTCTCGAATTTCGTCCAGGCGCGCTACTACGTCGTCATCGTGCGCGACGCCTTCTTGCAGGGGGGCGGCTGGCCCGCCGTGTGGTGGGCGGTGCTGGCGATCGGCGCCATCGGGCTCGTCTTCTACGGGCTCGCCTGGCGCGTGATGCGCCGCATGCAGGTGAAGGCGTGAGACAGGCGCTCGGCCGTCTCTTCGGCGGCCGCTTCTGGGCGCTGGCGCTGAAGGAGCTGCGGCAGATCCGGCGCGACCGCCGGCTCGCGATCTCGCTGATCGTGCCGCCGACGCTGCAGATCCTCTTGTTCGGCTTCGCGCTCGATTCCAAGGTCAGGGATCTCAGGCTCGGCGTCGTGGACGAGAGCCGCACGGCCGAGAGCCGCGAGCTGATCTCCGTGCTCACCCAGAACCCGACGTTCCGGCTGGCCGGCTCCTACGCGACCCCGGAGACGGTCGGACGCGAGCTCGGCATCGGCCGGCTCGACGTCGCCGTGGTGGTGCCCTACGACTTCGCGCGCCGGCGCGCGCGCGGGCGCCCGGCCACCGTGCAGGTCCTTCTCAACGCGGCGAACGCGAATACCGCGCAGATCGCGCAGGGCTACGTCGAGGGCGCCGTCGCCTTCCTCAACCGCGATCTCGGCGGGGCGCGCGCGGGGCCCGTCGAGCTGCGGACGGCGCTGCT
>QHSB01000558.1 GCA_003220335.1 Candidatus Rokuibacteriota bacterium | reverse complement strand
CTCGCCCGCATGGGGAGGCCCGCGTGCTGACCATCAGCGGGCTCGGCGTGACGTACGGCGGGCTGCGCGCGCTCACCGGCGTATCGCTGGAGGTCCGCGAGGGCGAGTTCGTCACGCTCGTCGGTCCCAACGGCGCGGGCAAGACCACGCTGCTCAAGGCCATCTCCGGCACGGTCACGGCCGCGGAGGGCCGCATCGCGTACCGCGGACGTGACCTGGGACGCATGCGCGCGAGCGAGCGCGCGGCGCTCGGCATCGCCCACGTCCCCGAGGGCCGGCGCGTCTTCGCCACGCTCAGCGTCATGGAGAATCTCGAGCTGGGCTCGTACCGGCGCGCCGCGCGCGCGCACCGGGCCCAAGCGCTGGAGACGGTGCTCGAGCTCTTTCCGCTCCTGAGAGCGCGCCGCGCCCAGCTCGCCGGCTCGCTGTCCGGCGGCGAGCAGCAGATGCTCGCGCTCGGTCGCGGCCTCATGGCGCAGCCCGACCTGCTCCTGCTCGACGAGCCGTCGCAGGGGCTCGGCCCGCGCATCGTCGAGCAGATCTTCGAGACGATCGACCGCATCCGGCGCGAGCGCCGGCTGACCATCCTCCTCGTCGAGCAGCGCGTGGTCGAGGCCCTCGAGCTGTGCGACCGCGGCTACGTGCTGGAGACCGGCCGCGTCGTGCTGGACGGCGGCCGCGAGGCGCTCCTGGCCGACACGCGCGTGCAGCGCGCGTACCTGGGCGGCTGAGATCCCTCGCCGATGGCGCACGCGCTGACGACCAGCGACACCGGCTGGCAGCGCAACGTCTGGGCGCTGACGCTCACGGTCTTCGTGGCCTTCGTCGGCTTTCAGTTCTTCTCGCCGTTCCTGCCGCTCTACGTCCACGAGCTCGGGGTGACGGATCCGCGCAGCATCGCGCTCTGGTCGGGGGTGCTGGCGGCGGTCACGCCCGCGGTCTCGGGCCTGCTCGGGCCGCTCGTCGGCCGGCTGGCCGACCGCTTCGGCCGCAAGATGATGCTGATCCGCTCGCTCGGCGGCTTCGTCGTCATCATCGCGGCGATGGGGCTGGTGACCTCCGTGCAGCAGCTCCTCGCCGCGCGGGTGATCCAGGGCTTCTTCGCCGGCTTCACGCCGATGGCCATGGCGCTGGCCAGCGTGTCGGCGCCGGTCAACCGCGTGCCGACGGTGATCGCCATGCTGCAGTCGGCGCAGCTGCTCAGCAACGCCGTCGGGCCGGCGGCCGGCGGCTACGTCGCCTCGCATTTCGGCATCCGCTACGCGTTCTTCGTCACGGCGGGCATGTGCGCGCTCGCCCTGATCGCCCTCATCGTGCTGTTCCGCGAGATCGCGCCCGGACGCGCCGCCGAGCGCCAGGCGTCGCGGTTCCGCATGCGCGACGTGATCCGACACCCGAACTTTCCCGTGGTGGTCGCGCTGCTGCTGATCGCTCAATTCCTCGACCGCGGGCTCGCGCTGCTGATCCCGCTTCAGGTCGCGCAGCTGCCCGGAGTGACCGCCATCGCCGCCGTCTCGGGCACGATCATCTCGACGGCGGCCGTGGCGGCAACGGTGTCGTCCAACGTCGCGGCGCGTCTCACGCGCGGCATCCCCGCCGCGCAGTTGCTGATGCTCGCCCTCATCATCGGCGGGCCGCTCTGCGCGGCCATGGCGCTGGCGCGGGCCTGGCCCACGCTGCTCGTGCTCCGTGTGCTCGTCGGGCTGTGTCTGGGCGGCGCGATCACGCTCGCCTACACGCTGGGCGCCGAGATCGTGCCCAGCGAGCATCGCGGCGCGGCGTTCGGCTGGCTCGCGTTCGGCCTGCAGTTCGGAACGGCGGCGAGTCCGCTCGTGACCGGCGGGCTCGCCGCCGTCAGCCTGCCCGGCGCCTACCTCTTCTACGGCGTCCTGGCGTGGCTGGCGGCGGCGCTGCTCGCGTTCGGTGCGCGTGGATTACGCACGCGCCGCGAGCGCCCTGACCCGACCTAGGAGGCGAGCAGAGCCTTGGCGATGTCGACCATCGGCCGGCGATTATCCATCGCCGCGCGGCGCAGCCGGCGAAACGCTTCGTCCTCGGTGAGCCCGAAACGCGCCATCAACGCTCCCTTCGCGCGCTCGATCACCTTGCGTTCCTCCAGCGTCTGCTTGAGCTGCCGAGCCTCCTGGAAGCGGGCGATGGCAAGATCGAGGGCCGGCGCGAGGGCCGCCGTCCGGAGCGGCTTGAGCAGGAAGCCCATGACACCGGCCGTCCGCGCGCGCTCGACGAGCGCTTCGTCGGTGTGGCTGGTGAACAGCACGACGGGACAGTCGGCATGCGTCACCTGCGCCGCCGCCTGGACGCCGTCGCCGTCGGGCAGACCCACCGCGCACACGACGATGTCCGGCGACGTCTGGCGAATCATGGCGAGCGTATCTCTGCAGCGGAGGGACTCCCCCACGATCTCGCCGCCCGCCGTCAAGATCGCGCTGCGCAGCTCCAAGCGCGATCGCTCGTGATCGTCCACGATCGCCACCCGCCAACGCGTACTGCTGTGCGCGGCCTCTTGAGTTCTCATGCTCGCCGACTATGGCAAGGGCAGTGCCACGCCGCGTCG
>QHSB01000129.1 GCA_003220335.1 Candidatus Rokuibacteriota bacterium | reverse complement strand
GCGTCCTCGGACTGGGTCTCCCGGTAGCGTCGCTCGAGGATCTTCACCACGCCCTCGAAGCCGCCGTCGCGGTCGCCGTGCAGAACCACGTCGCGCACGGGCTTCCTGAGCTTGGCCCACGGCTCGTCGAGGGAGAACTTGTAGCGCTTGGCGAGCGCGCCGAGCGTCTGCTTGAAGTAGACGTTCTCGCGACCCGCCCACGGCGCCAGCGCGCCGGCCGCGAGCGA
>QHSB01000128.1 GCA_003220335.1 Candidatus Rokuibacteriota bacterium | reverse complement strand
TTGAACGAGAACATCCGCGGCGACACCTCGGGGAAGGAGATGCCGCAGTCCGCACAGGCGAGGCGCTCGGAAAAGGTGATCGATTCGCGCTCCGGAATCTCGACCTGGACGATTCCGTCGGCGAGGCGCAGGGCGGTCTCCAGCGAGTCGGCCAGGCGCGCGCCGAGCCCGTCCTTGACGACGAGCCGGTCGACCACGACGTCGATCGTGTGCTTGCGCTTCTTGTCGAGGTCGATCTCCTCGCCCAGCTCGCGCACGACACCGTTGACGCGCACGCGCGAGAAGCCCTGGCGCTGCAGGTCGAAGAAGAGCTTCTTGTACTCGCCCTTGCGGCCGCGCACGACGGGCGCCAGCACGAGCAGCCGTGTGCCCACTGGCTGCAGCAGCACGCGATCCACCATCTGCTGCACCGTCTGGGCGGAGATCACCTTGCCGCACGACGGGCAATGCGGCACGCCGACGCGCGCGAAGAGCACGCGCAGGTAGTCGTAGATCTCGGTGACGGTGCCGACGGTGGAGCGCGGGTTCTTGCTCGTCGTCTTCTGCTCGATCGAGATGGCGGGGGAGAGGCCTTCGATCGAGTCGACCTCGGGCTTCTCCATCTGCTCGAGGAACTGGCGCGCGTACGCGGAGAGCGATTCCACGTAGCGGCGCTGGCCCTCGGCGTAGATCGTGTCGAAGGCCAGCGATGACTTGCCGGAGCCGGAGAGTCCCGTCAGGACGACGAGCTGGTCCCGGGGGAGCTCCACGTCGATGTTCTTGAGGTTGTGCTCGCGGGCACCGCGGACAACGATCCGATCACTGGCCATCGAGCCTCCATTATGAGGCTGTTCCCCGCTCGATGCCAACGGCGGCGAGAGGTAAGAAGGAATTACAAGCCCGGCCGCCGGCGGGGACCTGATGGCTGCCCACGACGGCAGCAGGCCGGCGCCGCGCCCGACGGTCAGGCACGGCGCCGGCGGCTCTTCGCGACGCATTGCTCGACGGCTTTGAGGAAGATCCCGTCGTCGAACGGCTTGGCGAGGATGTCGACGGCGCCGGCCTTCAACGCCTGGGCCGCCATGGGGATGTCGCCATGCCCGGTTATGAAGATGATCGGGACGTCGTGACCGGCCGAGATGAGCAGGCGCTGCACGTCGAGCCCGCTCTGCCCCGGCATGCGGACGTCGAGCACCAGGCAGTCGGCCCGCTCGTACTCGCCCCGCTCGACGAACGCGCGAGACGAGCCGAACAACTCGACGTCGTATCCCACGGATCTCAGCAGCCGCTCGAGGGCGCGGCGGACCGAGTCGTCGTCGTCCACGACGACCACGCGCGGCTTGTCGGTCACGTCGGCATGTAGCGGACCGGCATGGCGACGTGGAACGTGGCGCCGGCCGTCGGGTTCTGCATCGCCCATACGACACCGCCGTGCGCCTCGACGATCGAGCGGACGATGGCCAGTCCCATCCCCATGCCGGCGGGCTTCGTGGTGTAGAACGGCTCGAACACGAGCTCGGAGACGCCGGGGCCGAGTCCCACTCCGGTGTCCTCCACCGCCAGGTGCACGGTCTCCAGCATGGTGGTGATCTCCGTCCGCACGACGACGCTGCGTTCCGGGCCCGAGCGCTCGGCCGTCGCCTCCATCGCGTTGAGCAGGAGGTTCAGCATGACCTGCTGGAGTTGGATACGGTCCCCGTGCACGTGAACCGGTTCCGCCGCGAGGTCCAGGGTCACGCTCACGTTGCGGATGATGGCGTCGCTGCTCAGCAGCCTCACCACGTCCTTCACGAGGACGTTGAGGTCGAGCAGCACGCGCTGCGGCTCGCCCTTTCGGAGGAGATCACGCAGGCGCTGGATGACCTCGCCCGCGCGCTTGTCGTCGTCAACGATGTCCGAGAGGATCGCCCGCAGCTCCCCCGGGTCCGGGGGCGCGGCGTCCAGGAATCGGAGCGCGGCGCGGGCGTTGGTCAGGATCGCGGCGAGGGGCTGGTTCAGCTCGTGGGCGAGCGAGGCGGTCAGCTCACCCATCGTCGAGACGCGCGTGAAGTGGGCCAGCTCCTGACGGCTTCGCTGCGCGTCCAGCTCCGCCCGCCTTCGTTCGGTCACCTCGGTGCAGGAAATGACGGCGCCGCTCTCGGGGCGGTCGAGCGGGACCACGGACATCGCGAACCATCGCTCGGCCGCCCCGGCGTGCGCCGAATAGTCGATGGCGAATCCAAGCCGTGCCCCGCCGAGGACGGCCGCGATGCCCGCCACGGCCTCATCCGCGTGCGGCGTCGCTCGGCGGGCGGCCTCCCGCCACACGTCGAGATAGTTGTCGCCCACCCTGATCCGGGCCGACGTGGGGCCGGCGAATTCGCCGCCGTCGCGCGTCCAGACGGCGTTGACGTCGATGATCCGGCCGCCCCGGTCCAGGACGGCCACGGAGCTGCTCAGTGACGCAAGAATGGCCGACTTCAGCACCTCGCTGGCGCGCAGCGCCTCGAGCCGCTCGCCGAGGGCGCGCGTGGCCTGGTGAAGCTCCACGATGACCGCAGCCAGACACAGAATCGGCACGATCAGCATGGTCAGGAGGATCTGCAGAGCCTGCACGCCCTCGGCCGGCGGCAGGACCGCGAACGGTCCTCGCCCGTGCGCGCTCGCCCAGATGGCGATGAGAGACGTGCTCAGCAGCGCGAGGCTCGCGCCGCCCGGTCCGAACCGCACCGTCATCAAGAGTATCAACGGCAGGAGAAACACGACGACGGACGCGCCCGGGATGTTGACCGGCCGATCGATCAACACGCCGAAGACCCATGCCCCGACGATCACGAGGGCGACGGCCAGCAGCGCCGCCTCGAGGCGCCGCCCGCGCGACGCGCTGCGGAGCCAGGCGGGTCCGGCCGTGACCGCCAGGATGATGGCCGGGCCGAGCATCAGCTCGGTGAGCACGTTCGAGAAAAAGCGCACTCGCCAGACGAGCCAGTACGGCTCGTCCTGCACCGCCGCCACCGCCGCCGCGTCGACGAACGACGACAGAAACGGCGCGACGAGGCCGGCCGCCACGATGAACACCGTGACCCGGCGCAGCGTGTCGAAGCGCCCGGGAGCATCGCTGAACCACCGCACGCCGGCGGCGGCGATCAACGCCTCGCTGCAGTTGGTGATGAACAGCGCGAGCACGAGCGAGGCCGGCCACTCCATACCCAGTTCCGCGGCGAGGTGGGCCGGCAGCGCCGCGAGCAGGTAGATCCACCATCGCCGCGGCGGCGTCAGCAGGAGCGTCGCGGTGAGAATCGTGTTGGGCGGCCACAGGACGGAGGGCGTCGAGGGCGGGATCCGGAGGAAGAAGCCGAAGTTGGCCCCGACGTAGTACGCCACGGCGACCAGAAGCGCGGTCGCCGCGGTGACGCGCACGGATCTAAAGCTCACCGACCCTCCGCGAACGGGACTGATCGAAGGCCCCGAATCGAGCGGACGTATCGTACTCGATGTCGGCCTCAGCGTCGCGTCGTGCGCAACAACCTCACGACGGTCCAGGCGGCGGGCGCGGCGGCGAGCACCGGGGTGGCACCGAGCGGGGCCAACGCGGCCGGCAGCAGAGCGGAGAGGAGGGTGAGGCCGGCATAGACAGCGGCGCCGAACAGCGCGCCGATCACCTCGAGCGGCCAGCCGAGCACGCGACGCGCGCCGTTGCCTGCGGCCAGCCGCGGCGCCGCGATCGCCGCGCCGGCCAGGCCCAGTCCCGCCGTCAGCGGCGTCCACGGGTCCACCACCGCGACCGCGGCCGTGAGCGCGGCGGCGGCCATCACGGCCGGCCAGATGATCGGAAGTCGCGCTCCCCCGGCCCCGCTGATGCGCTCGCGCAGCGCGTCCGCCGCGGCGACGAACAGCGCGAGCAACCCGAGGAGCACGACGGCGGCAAGCGCGCCGGCCGGCAACGCGCGAGAAGGCGCCACCGCACGCGGCAGCGAAAGCAACGCCTCCGCCGGCGAGCCCGCCAGCCCCGCCTCGGGCGCGGCCAGCGTCGCGTAGACGCCCCACGACGTCGCACCGAGCGAGAGGGCGAGCGCGACCGCCGGCGCGACGCCCACCCGTCGGCCGCCGGGGGGAACGACCGCGCAGGCGCCGAGCGCGAAGGTCGCCAGGAGGCCGAGCGCGCGCGCCGACGGCGCGCGGGCCGCGGCGTCGGCCCAGGCCGCGCCCGACGGCGCCGCGCCGGGGACGCGCTTGCCGGGCTCGAAGCGCAGGCGGCTGCCGGCCGCCGCCGTGAGCGTGTCGCCCGGCCGCAGGCTGATGGCGTCGCCGGCGGCCAGCCGCCAGTCGCGCACGACGCGGCGACCGCCGTCCTGCTCGACGACGCGGAACGTGCCGGGTGCGACGGCGACGACGCGGTGGGCCTCGTCGAAGGCGAGCGTCGTCCCCCGCACGAAGCGCTCGCCCTCCGTCACCCACCCGCTGCGACCGCTGAACACGAGGGCCGGGCGCGCGGCGGCCTGACTCCACGCCGTCCATGGCGCGACCTCGCCCGCGACGCCGACGACGACGAGCACGAGCAGCAGGGCCGCGCCGCCCGCCGCCAGCATGCCGCCTCGCCGGCGCCCGGCGCGCGGCCTCAGCGTGACGAGCAGGGCCAGCGCGGCCGCCAGCACGCTCGCCTGCCAGCGGCGCGCGCCGAGCAGCGCCGCGGCGTCGGCAAGCACGGCGAGGTGCGCCCAGAGGAGCAGGGCGGCGACGCCCGCCGTGATGAGGAGCGTCGCGGGGTGTGATGGCGCGGCCGCGCGCCACGGCTGCAGCAGCGCCAGGAGCGGCGTCACCGCGAACGCGAGCACGAGCACCGGCGCGGCGGGGGCGCCGGCGGCGACGGCCGCGATGATTCCCGCCACGAGCGCGGGGCCCGGCCAGGCCGCGAGCGCGCGGGCGGCGGTCATCGAAGCCCGCGCGACAGGAGGAGGGCGACGGCGGCGGTGAGCGGCGCGACGAGTGCCGCGTACCACCAGAGCAGCGGCACGCCCGCGATGCGAATGGCCATCGGCGAGCCCGGCAGCACCGTCGCCGGCAGCGGTAGCAGGAGGAGGACGATCAGCACGATCACCGCGATTCGCCGGCCGCGGTCCGCTGCCATCGGCAGCGCGATTATCGCACGGCCCCGCGGGCGAATCGGTATGCTGGACGACGGCATCTCAAGGATAAATGTTCGACGGGAGACGACCGAGCGCATGAGCGATCCCATCCGGCGCGTCCTGGTGATCACCGCCCATCCCGATGACTGCGAGTTCGGCGCGGGCGGCACGGTGGCGAAGTTCGTCAAGGAAGGCAAGGACGTCGGCCTCGTCGTCGTCACCAACGGCGACAAGGGCTCGAGCGACCGCGCGATGACCTCCGCGCGGCTGGCCGCCATCCGTGAGGAGGAGCAACGCAACGCCTCGCGGGCGCTCGGCGTCGAGCAGGTGACGTTCCTCGGCTACCCGGACGGCGAGGTCGAGGACACGCGCCGGCTGCGCCGCGACGTCTCCCGCGAGATCCGGCGCCACCGCCCCGACCTCCTCATCTGCCAGAACCCCTTGCGCACCTACCAGCTCGGCGCCTCGCACCGCGACCACCGTGTCGTCGGCGGCGTCGCGCTGGATTGCGTGTACCCGCTCTCGCGCGACCATCTCGCGTTCCCCGAGCTGATGCCGGAGTTCGAGCCCCACAAGGTGCGCGAGGTCTACATCATGCAGTGGCAGGATCCGCACGTCGTCGTGGACATCGGCGAGGTCATGGACCTCAAGATCAAGGCGCTCGCCTGCCACGCGAGCCAGTTCAAGGATTTCGTGATGCTGGAGAAGCGCGTGCGCGAGCGCGGCGCCGAGCTGGGCAAGGCGGCCGGCTACGCCTATGCCGAGTGCTTCGACCGCATCGTCATCGGCTGATGCGATCCGCCCGGCGCCGATGAGATCCGGCTGGCTCGCCGCGCTCAGCGTCCTCGTCTCGGCCGGCGCCATCGCCGGCTACGCGCTGCTGCTGGGCGTGGCCGCCGTGCGCAACCATCCCGAGGGCTACGTCGCCGCCTTCGCCATCGCCGCCACCCTCGCCGGGCTCGCGGTCGCGCTCGGCCGGCGCTGGTACGCGTGGACGGCGCTCGTCCTGACGCTCGTGCTCCTGCTCGGCGGCACGACGTTCAACTTCGTGCTCGCGCGCATTCCCGTCTCGCCCAGCAACCTGCACGTCGGATCGCCCCCACCGGATTTCATCCTGTCCGATGCGGGCGGCCGTCCCGTGTCCCTCGCCGACTATCGGGGCAAGAAGCCGGTCGTCCTGGTCTTCTACCGCGGCTACTGGTGACCCTTCTGCGTGGCGGAGCTCCAAGGGCTTGGAGCCGCGCTGTCGGAGGCCGAAAAGGCCGGCGTCGAGATCGTCGCCGTCTCGCCCGATCCCAACGAGCGCAGCCAGCAGCTCGCCGAGCGCCTGCGCCTCGGCTACCGCTTCGTCGCCGATCCCGACCTCGCCGTCACGCGGCGCTACGGGCTCGTGCACGCGCGCGGCGGCGAGCACGGCGAGGACGTGCCGCGGCCCACGACGGTCGTGCTCGATCGAGCGGGCGTCGTGCGCTGGCTCTGGGTCAGCGACAACTTCCAGGTGCGGCCCGACCCGAACGAAGTGCTGCGCGCCGTGCGGGCGCTGTAGCAGCGGAGGCTCCAGCATGGCCACGGTCAGCGTGCGCTATATCGTTGCCGACGTCGACGCGGCGATCGCGTTCTACGGCGGCCAGCTCGGATTCCACGTCGAGTTCCACCCCGGCCCGGGCTTCGCGATGCTCTCGCACGGGGCGCTGCGCCTGCTGCTGAGCACGCCGGGCGGCGGCGGCGGCGCGGGCCAGGCGATGCCCGATGGACGCAAACCCGAGCCGGGCGGCTGGAACCGCATCCAGCTCGAGGTCGACGACCTGAGCCGCGAGGTCGAGAAACTGCGGGCGGCGGGCGTCCGATTCCGGAACGAGATCGTCGTGGGCAACGGTGGCAGGCAGATCCTGCTCGACGATCCCGCGGGCAACCCCATCGAGCTGTTCGAGCCGGCGCGACGAGGCCCGCGATGACCGAGCGTGAGCTGACGGTGGCGAGACTCGCGGCCACGCCGACGCTGCTCCGCGAGATGGCACGCGACGGCGCGGGCCAGGCGTGGACGCCGTCCAAGCCCGGCGAGTGGTCGATGGGCGAGGTCGTGCGTCACCTCGTCGAGGGCGACCGCGACACCTTCCTGCCGCGCCTGCGCCGCATGCTGGCCGAGTCGCGGCCGGTCTTCGACAAGGGCCGCCGTACCGATGGCGACCGCGCCGACCTCGCGACGCTGCTCGACGCGTTCGCCGACGCGCGCCGTCAGGCGGTGAGGCTGCTCGGCGGGCTGGACGACGCCGGGTGGCGCCGCGAGGGCGTCAGCCCGAGTCGCGGCGCCCTCACGGTGGCGACGTACGCGGCGACGATGGACGCGCACGACACCGAGCACCTGCAACAGATCCAGGACGTGCGCGCGACGCTCGGGATGACGCCGAAGCGGTGCGAGGCGCGCATCGCGCTGCCGCTGTCCGCGCTGCTCGGCGCGCTCGCGAAGACCCCCGACCGCGTGGCCGAGCTGGCCGCCGGGCTCGACGCGCAGACGCTCTGCGAGCGTCCGGAGCCGGACGAGTGGTCGATGAAGGAGGTGCTCGCGCATCTCATGGAGCTGGAGAGTCGGCTCTTCCTGCCGCGCTTCCGGCTCATGGCGACGCAGGATCGCCCGCGCTTCGAGGGCTTCGATCCGATCGCCTGGGGCCGGGAGCGCGACCGTCGCGAGGGCCGATTCGACGACGACCTCGCGACGTTCCGCCGCGCGCGCGCCGAGACGCTGGCCTACCTGGCCACGCTGCCGCCCGGCACCGCCGAGCGTCCAGGCCTCTCCGGCCACTTCGGGCCGCTCACGCTCGCGCAGTACGTCACGCACGAAGCCGACCACGACCTCGAGCACCTCGCCCAGATGCGCGACGCCCGCACGGTCGTCACCGCGCGTGGCTGAGCTGCCCGCCAGCGCCCGCCGCGTCGCCGACGCGCTGGCGGCGGCCGGCGTGGCCACCACGATCGTCGTCCTCGAGCACGCCGCGCGCACGTCGGCCGACGCGGCGGCCGCCGTCGGCTGCGACGTCGGACAGATCGTGAAGTCGCTCGTGTTTCGCCTGCGCGACAGCGGCCGGCCGCTGCTCGTGCTCACCAGCGGCGCCAACCGCGTGGACGAGGCAAAGCTGGGCGCGCTGCTCGGCGAGGCCATCGGGCGCGCCGACGCGGACTTCGTGCGCGCGCACACCGGCTTCGCCATCGGCGGCGTGGCGCCGCTCGGGCATCCGGCCCCGCTGACCACGCTCGTCGACGAAGACCTCCTCACGTGGGACGCGATCTGGGCGGCCGGCGGGCATCCCCACACCGTGTTCCGCCTCACGCCCGACGAGCTGCTGCGCATCGCCGCCGGCCGTGTCGTCCGCGTCGCGTGACGCGGCGTGTTCCATCGCAGCGTGAGAGCGGGAGGTCCGCGGTAGAATACGTCGAATGATTCGACGCTTGGCGACGCTGCCATTCGCCTGCGCGCTGCTCCTCGCCTCCGCCGTGGCGCTCGCGCGCGCTCCCGTCGTTCCACCCACGCCCTCGGAGCTCCGCGCGATTGTAGAAACGCTCACGGCCCCGGAGATGGACGGCCGCCGGGCCGGCACCCCGGGCGGCGAGCGCGCGACGGAGCGCCTGGCGACGTGGCTCGGCGCCGCCGGGCTGCGTCCCGCCGGCGATTCGGGGACGTTTTTACAATCGTTCCGGGTCACGTCGGGCCGGCGTCTGGGCCCGGGCAGCGCGCTCGAGATCGGCGGCCGCGCGCTCGCGCCCGGCGTGGACTGGACGCCGCACGGCGGCTCGCGCCCCGGCGAGATCACGGGTCCGCTCGCGTTCGTCGACGACGAGTGGAGCGCTGACGTGCGGGGCAGGATCGTCGTCGCGACCTCGCGTCGCTCCCGGCTCGAGACGCTGATCCTCGCGCGCCAGCGCGGCGCGGCGGCCGTGCTTCTCGTCGCCGATCCGTTGCCCACACTCGACGCGACCTCGGCGCCCGTGGACATCGCCTCCGGCAGCCTCACGCGCGCCGCCGCCGCCGCGCTTCGCCCGGCCTCGAATCCGGCGACGGCGCGCCTCGTCGTCGACCTGGCGCCCGCGGACGTCCGGGCGGCAAACGTCATCGGCGTGCTGCCCGGCACGGAGCCCGCGCTCGCCGGGGAGACGATCGTGCTCGGCGCGCACTGGGACCATCTCGGCTCGTCGGGCGGCGCGACCTACCCCGGCGCCGACGACAACGCGTCCGGCACGGCCGTCGTCGTGGGCCTGGCCCGCGCCTTCGCCGCCGCGGGCGGCGCGAGGCGCACGCTCGTCTTCGTGCTCTTCGGCGCCGAGGAGCTGGGGCTGATCGGCTCCGGCCATTACGTCGGCCACCCCCCGCTGCCGCTGACGCAGACGGCCGCGATGCTCAACTTCGACATGGTGGGGCGCATGCGCGAGCAGAAGCTCACGGTCGGCGGCGTCGACTCCGGCGATCGGCTGCGCACGGCCACCACCGACGCCGCCCGCGCGGCCGGCGTGACCGCCGACCTGCGCGGCACGCCGTATTCGCCCTCCGACCACACGCCCTTCTACAGCGCCGGCGCCCCCGTCCTGTTCTTTCACACCGGCGGCCACGAGGACTATCACCGGCCCGGCGACACCGCGGACAAGCTCAACCTCGACGGCATGGCGCGCGTGGCCGCGATCGGCGCCTCCATCGTCGCCACGCTCGACGACGGCACGCGTCCCGTCTACGTGAAGGTGGCCAGGCCCGAGCGACGGCGCGGCGGCACGAGCAACGGCGCGCGTGGCGCGTTCCTCGGCGTGGGCGGCGATGGCCACGGCGGCGACGGCGCGCGGCTGGCGCACGTGATGCCGGGCAGCGCGGCCGAGCGCGCGGGGCTGCGCGACGGC
>QHSB01000557.1 GCA_003220335.1 Candidatus Rokuibacteriota bacterium | reverse complement strand
GAGGCCGAGAGCACGGGTGTAGAACTCCTTGGATTTCCGGGCGTCGCGAACCTTCAGCACGAGGTGGCCGAGCTTGCGGGCCTGAATCATCGCTGTGCTCCTGCGCCGTGGCGCCTGGGGTCGGGAGATGCCGCACCGTGTTCGCGTGCGCCAGTATACTCCGGCCGATGGGGCTGGCCGACAGCGGCGCGTTGAAGGGCAGGGTGGCGCTCATCACGGGCGCGGCGACGGGGATCGGACGCGCGAGCGCGCTGCTCTTCGCGCGGGCGGGCGCGCGCGTGGCGCTCGTCGACGTGCGCGAGCCCGAGCTGGCCCGCACCGAGGCCGACGTGCGCGCGGCCGGCGGCGAGTCGACGGCGCTCGCGGCCGATCTCGCGCAGCCCGACGACTGCGCGGCGGTGGTGGCGCGCGCCGTGCGCGCCTTCGGCCGGCTCGACGTCGTCCTCAACAACGCCGGCGTCGGCACCATGGTCGTCGGCGGCACCGTGGAGAGCATCACGCTCGAGCACTGGGACCTCGCCCAGGACGTCAACGTGCGCGCCATCTATCTGGTGAGCCGCGCGGCCGTGCCGCACATGCGCCCGGGCGGCGGCGCCATCGTCAACATCGCCTCCGTGTCCGCCTTCCACGGCTCGGTGGAGCGCCCCAGCCACGCCTACGCGGCCAGCAAGGGCGCGGTGCTCGCGCTCACGCGGGTGATGGCGGCGTCGTACGGGCGGGACGGGATCCGCGTCAACGCCATCTGTCCCGGAACGATCCGCACGCGCCTGACCGCGGACATCGTGGAGCGCGTGGAGCGCGCGGCCAAAGAAGGCCACGGCATCCCGCTCGGCCGGGTCGGCGAGCCCGAGGACATCGCGCGGTGCGCGCTCTTCCTCGCCTCCGACGACGCGTCCTTCATCTCGGGCGCCGCCATCGTCGCCGACGGCGGCGCGATGGCGGCGTCGCCCTAGCGTCGGGTCGCGATGGCGGCTGCGTTTGGGATTGGGTGGGACGCCGCGCTGAAGCCGCCGAGCGCCCGGGCTAGCGCTTCGGGGTCGAGAGGTCGGCGCGGACGATGGCCCAGCCGAGCGCGGCGATCTGGCGCTCGACATTGCGCCAGCGCAGGTTCATTCGCGCCAGCGCCGGCTGGGGCCGGCTGCCGCGCCGGTCCTGGATGACCGTGACCGTCGCGCTGTCGTGGAGCTCGCGGCGAAGCATCTCGTACAGCTTGGGCTGGTCGCGCGAGACGATGACGAGGTGGTGTGCGTCGCCGTGGGCGGCGCCGTTGCCGCGTGTCTCCGCGACGACGGCGCGGACAGCCCGCACGACCACTCCCTCGGAGGCGTGTCCGATGAGTCGGGCCAGGGGCGACCACGTCTGACAACCGCAGGCGGGGCAGGCGGCGAGGCCGATTTCGAAGCAGACCTCGCAGTCGGCGCAGAGGGCGAGACGGGCGAGGGGGAAATAGAGCCGGGCCGTCGAGAGCTGCAGACGTGATCGCATGGCGCGCCCACGTGGCAAGGTCGATGCCACGCCGATGACCGCGCCATTCAAAGCCTCGCGTGCCGCACGCGCCAGCGGGTCACGCGCGAAGTGGCACCGCCCGCGCCAGCCTGACTACGTCGTGCCCGCCGGCACGTCGCCGGCGAGGGTGATGCGGTGCATGACGCGGCGGTGGCCGGCGTAGTCGTTGACGGCGTTGTGCTGGGCGCAGCGGTTGTCCCAGAACGCCAGCGAGCCCGGGCGCCAGCGAAAGCGACAGGTGAACTCCGGCCGGATCTGGTGCCGATAGAGGTAGCCGAGCAGCGGGGCGCTCTCCTCCTCCGTCATGCCCTCGAAGCGGATGGTGTGGGCGACGTTGACGTAGAGCGCCTTGCGCCCGGTCTCGGGGTGCACGCGCACGACCGGGTGCGCGGCCTCGTAGAGCGTGCGCGCGTCGGCGCGGCCGCGCTCGGCGATGCGGTCCTCACGCGTGCGCGAGGCGTCGGCCTTGGCCGAGCTGTTGACGGCGCGCAGCCCGGCGAGCAGCCGCTTCATGCCGTCGGAGAGCGTCTCGTAGGCGAGGTACATGCTGGCGAACAGCGTGTCGCCGCCCGCCGGCGGCACCTCGCGAGCCAGCAGCATGCTGGCCATCGGCGGCACGTCGAGGTACGCGGTGTCGGAATGCCAGACGCCGCCGAAGTTGATCTGCTCGTGCTCGAGCTTCACGACCGGGATGATGTCCGGATACTCCTCGAGCCCCTTCACGAAGGGATACTCGATCGTGTGGCCGAAGCGCCGCGCGAAGGCGAGCAGCTGCGGAGGCGCGAGCGGCTGATCCCGGAACAGCAGCACCAGGTGCTCCAGCCACGCGCGCCGGAGCACGGCCACCGTGTCGTCGTCGAGATGCTTGGCGAGGTCCACCCCCGAGACCTCGGCGCCGAGGGCGCCGGAGACGGGATGGATGCCGATGCCGCTCACCATGGGGCCTCCGCGCGGAGACCTTATCACGTCGACGACGCCGCGGCTCAGCGTCCCCGGCGCTTGCCGCGCGGCGGCACGCGGCGCTGCTCGCGCTGCTCGTTGGCGGGGGACAAATTGGAGATGCCAACGGCGCCGACGGCACGCAGACGCCCCGATCGGGTCGCCGCCGCCCGCCGCTCGAGCGGTCCCGCCGATTGGGGCGTCCGCCGGTCGGTGCCCGCGCGGCCGAACGCGCCGCCTACCGGCCGCGTGGCGGGCTGCGCCCTGGTGCCGTACCGGGACGTGGCCGCCTTGCGCGATTCGGACTTGAGACCATGCTTCGCCGATCCCTGAGCGCCCATCGCGTGCACCTCCCCGCCACCGGGGAGGTAGCGAGCCGCATGCCACCGCGGCCACGCGGCTCGCTGAAAGAAGTGCAGCGCGCGCGCTACGAGACAGTTTCGCGCTCGAGCAGCAGGCGCTTGCGCTTCACGCCCCAGCGGTAGCCCGACAGCCCGCCGTCGTGGCGCACGACGCGGTGGCAGGGAATGGCCACCGCGATCGCGTTGGACGCGCACGCCCGCGCCACCGCCCGCACCGCCCGCGGCGCGCCGATGCGCGCGGCG
>QHSB01000127.1 GCA_003220335.1 Candidatus Rokuibacteriota bacterium | reverse complement strand
GCCGGGGCGCTCCTCTACAACAGCCGGCGTTCGGAGGCCCGGCAACGCCGGGGCGCTCCTCGATAACAGCCGGCGTTCGGAGGCCCGGCAACGCCGGGGCGCTCCTCTATGACAGCCGGCGTTCGGAGGCCCGGCAACGCCGGGGCGCTCCTCTATGACAGCCGGCGTTCAGAGGCCCGGCGAAGCCGGGGCGCTCCTCTATAACAGCCGGTGTTCGGAGGCCCGGCAAAGCCGGGGCGCTCCTCTATAACAGCCGGCGTTCGGAGGCCCGGCGAAGCCGAGTCGGAGCTGGGTCGCTCTCTTACGGACTTTGGGCGGCGGGGGGGCTCACGTACGTGACCAGCACGAGCGGTGCGCCGTCGGCCGGGGATTGGTCGGCGGGCACTTCGGCGCGCCGGCGGTCGCTCACGTTGGCGACGATGAGGAACGCGACGATCATGACGACGGCCACGCCGACGCCGACCAGGAGGAGGATCGTTCCGATCTCCATGGCCTCGGCGCGGGCGGGCGTCACCGCGGTGAGGAGCAGCGCCACCACCAGGACGAGCGCGATCATCCGGTAAGGAGTCATGCCCTTACCGTAGCACCCACTCAGTTGGCGACCGTCACATTGACGGAGCCCGTGCCCGTGGCTCCCGTCGAGTCGCGCACGCCGACCGTCGGCGTGCGGGGGCCGTTGTCACCCGTGGTGGTGGACCACGGGATCGAGACGGGCCCGGAGCTCGTGGTGGTCGTGGTGGCCAGCGTGCGGCCCCCCTCGCTGAGCGTGTAAGTCTTCGAGCCGGCGGCGGCGCCGTCCACCCAGATCGTGAACCAGACGACGCCGCGCACCGTGTCGCCATTCCTCGGCTGGGTGATGAAGACGCTGAGCGGCCCCGGCGGCGGCGGCGTGGTGTTCCTCACCGTCACGCCGCGCGTCGCGCTGGCCGTGCGACCGGCGCCGTCCTGCACGGTGAGGCCGAGCGTGTGCGCGCCGTCGGCGACGGAGGTCGTGTTCCAGGCAAACGACGCGCTGGTCGCCGACCCGGACGTCCCGAAGACCCGCGCGCCGTCGACGGTGAGCGTGAAGGCGATGGGGGTGCCGCTGGCCCCGGTCTCCGACATGTCGACGCTGACCGTCCCGCTGACCGTCGCGCCGTCGGCCGGCGCGGTAAACGAGGCGGTGAGCGGCGCAGGCCCGCCGCCGCCACCGGCGTTCTGCACGTTGAACGCGCGCGTGGTGCTGCCCGAGTTGCCCGACGCGTCGCGCACGGTGGCCACCAGCGTCTGCGTGCCGTTGGCGACGCGCGTAGAGTCCCACGGCAGCGTGACGTGGTTCGAGGCGTCCGTGCCGCTCACGAGCGTGACGCCACCGATGGCCAGCGTGAAGGTGCGCGTGCCCGCCGAGGCGCCCTCGACCCAGACATCCGACCACACGGTGCCGGTGACGGTGGCGCCCGCCGCCGGGCTGGTGATGAACACGTTGAGCGTGCCGGTGCCGCCGCCGTTGTTGCTCACCGTCACGCCGCGCGTGGCGGTCGCCGTGTGCCCGGCGCCGTCGCGCACGGTCAGACCGAGCGTGTGCGCGCCGTCGGCGACGGTCGTCGTGTTCCACGCGAACGTCGCCGTGGTCGCGGTGCCGGCCGCGGTGAAGACCTGCGCGCTATCCACCGTGAGCGTGAACGTGATCGGCGTGCCCGACGCGCCGGTCTCGGTCATGCCGACGCTCACCGTACCGCTCACGGTGGCGTTGGGGGCGGGACTCGTGAACGCGGCGGTCAGCGTGGTGCCGTTCTTGATCGTGACCGCGCGCGTTGCCGTTCCCGTGTGCCCGGCCGAGTCACGCACCGTCGCCGTCAGCGTCTGCGGCCCGTCGGCGACCTGGCGGCTATCCCAGGCCAGCGTGGCGTGGTTGGTCCCGGTGCCGGTGGCGAGCACGGTGTCACCGATGCTCAGCGTGAACGTGTTCGAGGCGCCGACGTAGTTCTCGGCCCAGACGTCGCTCCAGACGGTGCCGCTCACGGTGGCGCCCTCGGCGGGGGAGGTGATGAACACGCGGACGTCGGAGGGCTCGAGCTTGGCGACGAATCCACCGCCCGGACTTGCCTGATAGGGGCGGACGGTCGGAAACGAGGTCGACGACGTCGTGCCCGTGAGATAGACGATGCCCGTCGCCGTCGCGCTCAACGCGGTGACGCTCGTCTGCGCGTCGGCGAAGTAGGTCGAGTACACGAGCGCGCTTCCGTCGGAGTTGAGCTCGGTAACGAAGTTCGACGCCGTGCTGCCGAACTGGGCCGACAGGGGATTCTTCTGGGGAAAGTCGGTCGACCGGGTCGTCCCGGCCACGTAGATGTTCGCGGAAGCGTCGAGGCCCAGCGCGGTGGCTGCGTCGTCGCCGCCGCCGCCCAGATAGGTCGAGAAGATGAGCGTCGAGCCGGTCGGGTCCAGGCGTGCGACGAACGCGTCGGTGCCGCCGGCGAGTGCCGGTTGCATCGCCTTGAGCGTCGGCAATCCGACGCCGGCCGTGCCGGTGATGTACGCGTTGCCGTCGCCGTCGACGGCGATCGCCCGGGGCCGGGTGCTCTCGTTACCGAAGTACGTGGCATAGGCCAACGCACCGTCGGGGGCGAGCTTGGCCACGACGCCGGCGCCCCGCGCTCCGCCCGTCGTGGGCTGGAAGGCGCCGGGTGTCGTCGGGAAATCCGTCGTGCCGGCGATGCCGGTCACATACGCGGCGCCCGCGCGATCGACCGCCAGTCCCCGGGGGTCGAGACTGCCGGTTTGAAACTCGACGACGTAGAGGAAGCGCGAGAGATCCGCCGCGATGGCTTCGACGACGGTCAGGAACGTGCCGCCTCCGCCGGGGGTGGCATACGGGGGACGCGTCAGCGGGAAGCCGCCATAGACGTCCCACGCGGTCGCGTAGATGTTGCCCGCGGCGTCGATGCCGATCCCGCCGGGGGTCACGGAGCCAACGCCGCCCATCGACGTCGAGAAGAGCAGCGATCCGCTGGGGCTGACCTTCAGCACGTAGGCGCCGACATCGCCTTGCGACTGGGGCCGGCCCGAGGTGAGCGGGTTCACGGTCGGGCACACGAAGACGGCGCCGGAGCGGTTGTAGGGGCAGGTGCCCTGCATGTACGCGTTGCCCGCGGAGTCCACGACGATCTGACGGACGCGCATGTCGCCGAACGTCGCCGACCAGAGCAGGGTCGAGCCGTCGGCGCTCAGCTTGAGCAGGGCGTTGAGCGTCGTCACGTACATGTTCCCGGCGCCGTCCACGCCGATGCCGGCGCCGCCGGCGTTGAGGTAGGTCGCGTACGTCACGACGGGATCGATGACGAGCGGCCGGGCGCGGTCGTATGCGCCGATGTCGAATGCGACGTGCCGTCCGCGGAGGCGGAAGCGGCCCTCGACGCGCGCGCGTCCCTGCGGGGAGTCCTGGTAGACCACCGGAGCGTGCAGGCGCAGCGCCTCGCTGCCAGTTGCGATGATCACGTCGTCACCGTCGAGCCTGACCGTATCTGCGCCGGCAATCTCGAAGCGGATCCGCCGGGGATCGGCGCCCGCGGCGACGACGAAGTCGAACTCCGCCGCGCCATGCGTGCCGTGGAACACGAGGTCCGTGCCCGGATAGACGCCGCGATAGACGACGCGGCGATACATCGGCACGTCGCGATGCCATGCCGCGGGATCATTGCCGGTCACGTAATGCGCCTTACCCGGCAATTCGTCCTGGGCCGTGAGCGTCGGCGCCGCCGTCGTGCCGGCCATTCGCAGCCGGATCGTGCGGCTCTGACGCTCGCCCGTCGTCGGCGTGAGCCGCGCACCATCCGGTGTCAGCTCCAGCCGCATCCCGGGCCCGCGGCTCACGTATCGGACGTCACCAGGCGCCTGACCGACGTTCGGCTCGAACGCCAGCGGGAGGCTCGAGACGTGGGCGCGCAGCCGGGCGTCGTCTGCGGCGACGGGCCTGACCAGGGCACAGAGCGCGATGAAGATGGAAAGGGCTGCAACGTGAGACGTGAGCTTCACGCCCGCCCTCGCCGTATTGCGGTATCTCGGGCAAACGACCCTACGTGTGGGGTGCGCCAACAATAGGACCATGACTCACAGCAGATAGGATGCCAGCGACCTTTCGAGCGCCGCGCGAGCGAGTCGGATTAGTAGCGGAACGGAATGGGGTACGGCCGTCCGAAGGGCCGGCCGTCCTTGACCGTCAGCACCGGCACCAGCTTCTTCGTCCCCGACTTCTTGTTCTGGCGAGTGTCCACGAACTCGACCGCGGGCCCGTCGCTGTAGTCGAAGATCGCCACGTCTGCGGGCGCGCCGATGGCGAGCGTGCCGAGCCCCGGCACGCGTCCGATGATCTTCGCCGGCTCGAGGGTCGCGCGCTGCACGACCTCCTCCAGCGGCAGGCCCAGCGCGAGAAACTTCGACATGACCCACGGCAGCGTCGGATAGCCGGGCGTGTTGATGGACACCGCGTGGATGTCGCTCGAGATCGTGTCGACCTGGCAGCCCTGCATCATGGCCGGCTCGCAGACCGTGAAGTCGAAGGAGCCGCCGCCGTGGCCCACGTCGAAGACGACGCCGCGCTGCTTGGCCGCCTTCGCGGCCGGGATCAGCTGGCCGTTCTGGACGATGTTGTTGCCGGCGCCGCTGTAGGCGTGCGTGAGGATGTCGCCGGGCCGCAGCAGGTCGAGCACGTCGGCGAGGCTACCGGGCGCGGCTCCGATGTGACACATGACGCGGAAGCCCTTGCCGGCTAGCTCGGCCGCGCGCCGCGCGCGGCGGAGCGGCTCGACGCCGTTCTGACCGACGACGTTGTCGGTGATCCGTACCTTGACGCCGAGCACGACGTCCGGGTTCTCGGCCAGCGCCCTGGCGCACGCGTCCACGTTGGCGTAGTCGATGTTCAGCATCTCGCCCGGTGCGAGCCCGCCCGACAGCCCGATCGACGAGATGTGCACGAAGGCGAAGAGCCGCGTGCGCGCCTGGCCGATCACCCAGTGCTTGAGGGCGCCGAAGTTGTTGGCGCCGGCGTCGCCGGCGGAGACGCCGGTCGTGGTCGCCGTGATCGGCACCAGCTCGTCGGCGGGCAGGCCGATGGCGCCGATGAGCGGCCCGTAGTGCGTGTGCAGGTCCACCAGCCCGGGTGTGGCCAGCCGGCCGGCGGCGTCGTAGCGCTGCGCGCTGCGGTCGGCCGCGATCGGCGTGGACGACAGGGCGGCGATCTGGCCGTTCTTGATGCCGATGTCGCGCTTGCCGCGCAGGCGCTGCGAGGGATCGAGCACGTCGGCGTTGGCGATGACGAGGTCGTACTTCAGCGTCGCGTCGGCGGGATCGAAGCCGCGCGGCGCCGGTCCGGCCTGGGCGAGCATGACGGGCGCGGCCGCCGACGCGCCGCTCAGTGAGGCCCCGGCCACGACCGTGCCGGAAGCGAGGAAGTCGCGTCGCGAGAGATCCATGGAGTCCTCCTATTTCCCGCCGAGGCGGAAGACCATCTGAGTGGGGCGGACGAAGCGGAGCGCGGCCACGAGGATCGCGAGCACGATCGCCATGTAGATGACGGCCATCGCGTCCACCGAGTAGATCGGCCGCATGCCGGCCGCGAACACCGCATAGTAGAGGGCGACCACGAGCGTCTGGGAGCCCGCGCCCGAGAGCAGGAAGGTCAGCTCGAAGTTCGCCACCGTGTTGACCAGCACGAGCAGCCCCGCCGTCAGCAGCCCCGGCAGCGCCAGCGGCAAGACCACGCGACGAAACACCTGGCGTGGCGCGGCGCCGTGCACGCGCGCGGCCCACTCGAGGCTCTCGCTGATCTGCTCGACGAACGGCAGCAGCACGAAGATCGCCAGCGGCAGCATCGGCACGAGGTTGGCGAGGATGACGCCGCCGATGGTCCCGCCGATCCGGTAGCGGTAGAGCGACGTCGCGAGCGGGATGCCGTACGTCATCTGGGGAATGAGCAGCGGCAGGAAATAGAGGAGCAGCACGGCGTTCTTTGCCGGGAAACCGCGCCGCGCCAGCACGTAGGCGGCGGGAAAGCCCAGTAGCAACGCGAGCGCGGTGACGGTGACGGCCACCGTGGCCGTCACCGTCAGCACGTCGTCCAGCTGGAACTCGCGCCACGAGTACGCATACCACTCGGTCGTGAAGGCGCCGGGCAGCGGCGTCGCGAACCAGCGCTTGGCGAGCGAGGAGACGACGACGTGGCTCACGATGCCGACGAGGTTCAGCGTGAAGCCGAGGATGAAGAGGAAGACCGCCAGCCGCCACCCGCGAGCACGCGTCATCGCTTGCCGGCGCCGACGGTGGCGACGCCGGTGGCGGCGAGGCGGCCGCGCAGCCCGACAACGATGGCGAGGCCCAGCAGCTGGCAGAGGCCCATCACGACGGCGATGGCCGAGGCCATCGACATGTCGGAGTGTTCGAAGGCCTGCTGATAGGCGGCGATGGCGATCGTGCGCGTCTGGCCCGCGGGCTGGCCGACCAGCACGGCGGAGGGAAACACGCCGAAGTTCATCACGAACACGAGCGCGAAGGCGATGGCCGCGCCCGGCGCGATCAGCGGCCACATCACGCGGCGAAAGACGGCCCAGGGCCGGGCGCCGAGCACGCGGGCGGAGGCCTCGAGCGCGGGATCGATGCCGGAGATGTAGCCGAGCAGCATCAGGAAGCAGAACGGAAAGTGTTGCACGAAGAGCGCGATCATCACGCCGGTGTAGTTGTGGGTGAGCCGCGGCGGGTCGCCGAGGCCGAGGGCCTGCAGCCCCTGACTGAGCCAGCCCTTGGGCCCGTAGAACCCGTTGATGCCCTCGGCGACGAGCACGGTCCCGAGCGCGATCGGCAGCACGAGCAGCGCGGTGATCGTCCGTTCCGCCCAGATGCCGCGGCGCATCGTGTAGGCCACGGTGAGCGCCAGCGCCACGGTGACGATCGTGTTCGGCACCGCGATCGACGCCGTCACCGCGATCGTTCTGAGCTGCCAGGGGTCGCCGAAGAACGCCAGGTAGTTCGCGAGCGATGCGCCGGGGGCGCCCTGGGCGGGGTGCAGCGACAGGAACACGCCGTAGGCGAACGGGTAGACGAACATCGCGAGCAGGTAGATCACCGAGGGCAGGACGAGCACCAGGAGAGCCGCGCGCCTCACGCGAACACCGCCTCGACGGCGCCGACGCGCTCGAACTCGGCGCGGATGCGGTCGCCGCGCGCGATGGGGAACTGCCGCGTGAAGGAGCCGGTCATGATGTGGTCGCCGGCCTTCAGTCCGCGGCCATAGGCGGCGAGCTTGCCCGCGAGCCAGGCGACCGAGCGCAGCGGATGTCCGAGCACGGCGTCGCCGCGTCCGGCGCCCACCTCGGCGCCGTTGACGCTGACCCGCACGCCGATCGCCGAGAGATCGAGCTCGTGGGTCAGCCGCACCGGGGCGCCGATCACGAAAAACTTCTGCTGCGCGTTGTCGGCCAGCGCCAGCGCCAGCTGGCTGGTGAAGTCGCCGCGCGTCTCGATGATCTCCAGCGCCGGATGACAGCGGTCCACCGCGCGGGCGACGTCGTCGATCCCGAGCTTGGCGCCCGCGAGATCCCGGCCCAGCACGACACAGATCTCGTTCTCGAAGCCCGGCTTGCGGAGCGCGTCGTGACGGAAGGCGTGACCGCTCGGGATGCGCCCCTCGCTCAGCAGGCAGCCGAAGACGGGCTCGTGCACCTTGAACTGCTCCTGGATCGGCTTCGCCGTGAGCCCGACTTTCCAGCCGACGTGCGTCACACCCGCCGCGCAGCGGCGCGCAACGAGACCGAGCTGGATGCGGTACGCATCGTCGAGGTCGAGCCGATTCTCCCAGGCCGGCGGGAAGAAGACGCCGCGCTCGCGCTCGGCCCAGAACTCGTCGATCACCCCGGCCAGCGTCGCCCGGTCCATGCTCATGCGGCGTCCTCTGGCGGCAGCAGTACCACGCGCGTGGCATCCAGCGCGAGCCCGACCACGCTGCCGACCTTCGGGGCCGTTGGCAGCCGCGCCTTGAGGACGGCGCCGGACTCCAGCGCGACCTCGACGTCGTATTCGCGGCCCTGATACTCGACGAGACGCACGGTGCCGCGTGCCACGCCGGGGCCGCCCGCGTCGTCCGTGAGGCGCAGGTCCTCCGGCCGCACGGCGGCGAGCACGGCGCCTCCCGGCGGCAGGTCGCAGCGCCCGCGCAGCCTGAGCCCGCCGCCCTCGGCGGTCACCATGCCGTCGGCACCGCGCGCGGTGATGCTCAGCGGGAGCACGTTGCGATAGCCGACGAAGTCGGCGACGAAGAGGTTGCGCGGCCGGTCGTGGATGTCGGCGGGCACGCCGACCTGCATCACCCGGCCCTCGCGCATGACCACGATGCGGTCGGAGAGCGACAGCGCCTCCGCCTGGTCGTGGGTGACGTAGATGGACGTGAGCCCCAGCCCCTGGTGCAGGCGCTTGATCTCCGCCCGCATCTCCAGCCGCAGCTTGGCGTCGAGGTTGGACAGCGGCTCGTCGAGCAGCAGCACGCGTGGCTCGATCACCAGCGCGCGGGCGATGGCCACGCGCTGCTGCTGGCCGCCGGACAGCTGCGCGGGATACCGCGTCTCGAACCCCGTGAGCCTGACGAGCGCCAGCATGCGGCGCACGCGCTCGCCGCCCTCCGCGCGCGGCACCCGCCGCACGTCGAGGCCGAACGCCACGTTGTCGAAGACCGACAGATGAGGGAAGAGCGCGTAGCTCTGGAAGACCATCCCGAAGCCTCGGCGCTCGGGTGGCAGGGGGTCGAGGCGCTCGTCGTCGAGCCAGATCTCGCCGGCGCTCGGCGCCAGCAGCCCGGCGAGCAGGTTGAGGGCGGTGGACTTGCCGCAGCCCGAGGGGCCGAGGAAGGTGACGAACTCGCCGCCGCGCACCTCGAGCGCGAAGTCGTCGAGGACGTTCTTCGCGCCGAAGTGCTTGCTCAGCCGGAAGCGCAGGCGGCCGATCATCCCGCTAGAACTTCTTGATGCGCTGGGCGCCGACCTCCCTGTCCCAGCGGTCCATGGCGGCGATCAGCTCCTTCACCGGCAGCTGCGGGACGATCTTGTACTTCTTCTCCATGTCCGTGTACTCCGGCCGCCAGTGCTCGGCCACGAGCTTCTGGATGTCGGGCGGCGCCTTGTCGAGGGTGGCCGCCTTGATCGACGGGCCGATGAAGGCCTTCCACGTCAGCACCTGCTGGTCGGGGCGCCGCATGAACTTCATGAGGTCGAGGACGATCTCCTGCTCGGCGGCCGACACGCCCCTGGGGATCGCCCAGAAGTGGCCGTCGATCACGAACGACGTGTTGGGCAGGATGAAGATCTTCGAGTCGGGCGGGATGGTGCCCTCCGCGCGCGGCTTCATGTCCCACTCCATGATGCCGGCGATGATCCAGCGCGTGCCCTCGGCGAACTCCTTGAGCGTGATGGCGGTGCCGGTCGGGTAGTACTCGACCGACTCGCCGATCTCCTTGAGGAACGCCCACGTCTTGTCCCAGCCGGCCACGGGGTCATTCGGCTTCTTGTCGCCGAGGATGAACGGCAGGCCACACAGGATCGAGCGGCCCGGGCCGGAGTTCGCGGGCCGCGCGTACATGAACTTGCCGGGGTTGGCCTTCGCCCACGCCTTGAACTCGTCGACGCTCTTCGGCGGCGCCTTCACCTTCGCCGGGTTGTAGATGAAGACGGGGCCGCCGTTGTTGACGACGGAGGGCAGCAGATAGCCTTCGCCTTCGGCCTGCAGCACCTTGCCCGCGTCGGTCAGCTCGTCGGTCGGAAACAGCTTCGCGTACTGCGGCAGCAGCTTCACGAGCTGGCCGTTGTTGGCGAGCACCGAGCCCGCGTCCTGGCCCACGAGCAGCAGGTTCACGTCCACGCGCCCCGCGTCCTGCTGCGCCTTGATCTTGGCGGGCAGCTCCGGCGCCGGCGCGCGCTGGAAGGTGACCGCCTTCACCTTGTCCGGGTTGGCCTTCTGGTAGTTCTCGACGATCACGCGCGTCGATGAGAGGTCGCCCGAGACGTCGATGAGCGAGAGGGTGATCGGTCCCTGGGCGTCGCCCTGACGCGCCGGGAGGACCGCGCCGGCGACGACGAGCACGACGGCGGCGGCCGCGAGGATGCCGAGACGACGCTGGCTCATGACGCTTCCTCCTTGAGAATTCGCGGCGGATGGTACCATGTCGCGCCGTACCCTCGGGGGGACACGAATGAGCGAGAGACCGATCCGCGTGGGATTCGTGGGCGCCGGACGCAACACCCAGAGCCGGCACATTCCGGGCCTGGGCAAGCAGCCGGGCGTCGAGCTCGTCGCGGTCGCCAACCGCTCGCGTGCATCGGCACCTGGCCGTACACGCACTGCGAGATGACGGTGGCCGCGCTGGCCGCCGGCAAGCACGTGCTCTGCGAGGCGCGCATGGCGATGAACGCCGCCGAGGGGCGGCGCATGCTCGAGGCCTCCCGCAAGGCGCCGCATCTCGTCGCCCAGCTCGTGCCCTCGCCGCCGACGCTCGAGGTCGATTCGACGCTCACGGCGCTGCTCGCGGACGGCTATGTCGGCGATGTCCTCGCCGTCGAGTTGCAGGCCACGCGCCAGCCGTCCTTCGTCGATCGCGAAGCGCCGCTGCACTGGCGCCAGGACGTGGCCCTCAGCGGCCACAACATTCTCACCATGGGCATCTGGTACGAGGCCATGATCCGCTGGCTCGGCCCGGCCAGGCGCGTGAGCGCCGTGGGCAAGGTCGCCGTGCCGCGCCGCCGTGACGAGAGCGGCGCGCTGCGCGAGGTGAGGGTGCCCGACCACGTCGACGTCCTGGCCACGCTGGCCGGCGACGCCGTCGCCCATCTGCGCTTCAGCGCGGTGACGGCGCTGGGCCCGGCCAACGAGGTCTGGATTTTCGGCAGCGACGGCACGCTGCGGCTCGAGGCCGACGCCAAGCGCCTGTCGGGGGCGCGGCGCGGCGACAAGGAGCTGCGCGAGATTCCCATCCCCGCCGAGCGCCGGATCGGCTGGCGCGTGGAGGAAGAGTTCGTCAACGCCGTCCGGGGCCGGGAGAAGGTCGCGCTCACGACCTTCGATGACGGCGTCCGCTACATGGAGTTCACGGACGCGGTCGCGCAGAGCCTGGCGCAGGGCCGCTCGGTGGACGTGGCCGTCCTATAATCGTCCGGCCTCCCTCCTGGCAGAGATCCTGCACAGACGATCCGATCATCATGAATACGAGGTGGCGGACCGCCCGGATGCTGATGCTGGTCTCCGGCGCCACGTTGCTGGCCATCCTCGTGTGGCGCAACGATCCCGAGGCCATCCTGCACTCGATCCGCCAGCTTTCCTGGCGCCTCCTCATCGTCATCGCCTTCCCGTTCGCGCTGGTGAATGTCTTCGACACCCTGGGCTGGCGGTTCGCGTTTCGGAATGACCGCGTGCCGTTCGGCTCCCTGTTCTCTGCCAGGATGGCGGGCGAGGCGTTCAACCTCACGACTCCCACCGCGTCGGTCGGCGGCGAGGCGGTCAAGGCCTGGCTGATCCGACACCACGTCCCTCTCCACGAAGCGTTGCCCTCCGTGATCGTCGCCAAGACCACCATCACCATTGCCCAGGGCCTCCTGCTGGTCGTCGGCCTGCCCTGTGCGTGGGCGCTGCTGCCGCACGACTCGCCGCTGCTGCGGGTGATGTTCTGGCTCCTTCTGGTCGAGGTTCTGGCGGTGGGCGGCTTCGTGGCCGTCCAGGTCGGCGGCCTGCTCGGCCGCGGCGGCCGTGCTCTGGGCCGGTTTGCGTTTCTGGAAAAACTGGCCGGCGGTCTCGGACGCCTGGACGACTCGCTCGCCGTCTTCTATCGCACCCAGCCCGTACGGCTGGCGCTCTCCATCTTCTTCCACTTCCTCGGCTGGCTCGGGAGCGCGCTCGAGGTGTGGGTGGTCCTGCAGCTGCTCGGCGTGGACATCAGCCTCACGGCCGCGCTCCTCGTCGAGGCCTTCAGCACCGCGGTACGCTTCGCCACGTTCATGGTGCCGGCGAGCATCGGCGCGCTCGAGGGCGGCCACGTGGCGATCTTCACGGCGCTCGGTCTCGGCGGCACCACGGGGATGTCGTTCAGCATCGTGCGCCGCATCCGCGAGGCCACCTGGATCGGCGTCGGCTTCCTCGCGCTGGCGGCCTACCGCGGCGTCGTGGCGGCGCCGGCGACGGCCGAGGAGCACTGAGCCGTGTGCGGCATCGCCGGCTTCGTGGCTCCACCCGGCGTTCGCGCCGACCGCACGATGCTCGAGCGCATGGTGCGCACGCTCGCCCATCGCGGTCCCGACACCTTCGGCTATCACGTCGACGGCTCCGCCGCGCTCGGCATCGCGCGGCTGCGCGTGATCGACCTCGTCACCGGCGATCAGCCCATCGGCAACGAGGACGGCACGGTGCACGTCGCCCTCAACGGCGAGGTCTACGGATTCGCCGCGCTGCGCGCGCACCTCGAGCGCGGCGGCCACCGGTTCCGAACGGCCTCGGACACCGAGGTCATCGTGCACGCGTGGGAGGAGTACGGCGAGCACTGC
>QHSB01000556.1 GCA_003220335.1 Candidatus Rokuibacteriota bacterium | reverse complement strand
GAACGCTTCGACGGCGAGCACGGCGGACGCGGTGTGATGACCGTGCGTGGGCGCCGGCTTCGGGGAAAACCGCGTGATGATCACGTCCGGGCGGAACTCACGGATCACGCGCACGATGTCGCCGAGGACGCTCTGCCGGTCCCAGACGCTCAGCGTCTCCTCGGAGGTCTTCGAGTAGCCGAAGTCCTTCGCGCGGGTGAAGTACTGCCGCCCGCCGTCCACCCGGCGCGCGGCGAGCAGCTCCTGCGTGCGCGCCACGCCCAGCGCCTCGCCGAGCTGGGGGCCGAGCAGGTTCTGTCCGCCGTCGCCGCGGGTGAGCGACAGATAGGCCGTCCGGTATCCGCGGCCGCGCGCCAGGTAGGTGATGGCCTGCGTGTTCTCATCGTCCGGATGGGCGGCGATGTAGAGCACGCTGCCCATGGTGGCGAAGCTGCGCAGCTGCTGCAGGATCGCGGCCCCCGTCGGTGGCTCGGCGGCGCTGCCGACGTCGGAGGAGCCCGCCAGGATCGCCATGAGAGCGGCCCAGAACGGCACGTTCCAGAGGGTGTCGCGCAAGAGCGCCGAGGACGTCATCGGCGCCTCACACGATAGCACGGCGGAGGTGGTGCACCGCGGGGCGGCCGGAGCCGCCCCGCGTCTTGCCGACGACGACTCGCCTCAGTTGCTGCGGAACAGGTCTTGCGGGATGCCCGCCGCGGCGAAGATATGGTCGCGCGAGGCCTCGAGCTGCCGGCGCAGATGCGGCAGGTCGACATCGAGTAGCTGCCCCTTCCATTTGCGCACCTTGCCCGCGACGATCACGGTCTCGACGTTGGTGCGGTCCATCAGCGAGACGACCGCTCCCGGCACCTGGTTGAGCGGCGCCACGTTGAGCGCGGTCGCGTCGAGGATGAGGATGTCGGCTTCCTTGCCCGGCGTGAGCGAGCCGGTCTTGCCGTCCAGCCGCAGGCCCTTCGCGCCGTTCAGGGTGGCGAAGCGCAGCACCTCGCGTGTCGTGAGCGGGTTCGGCACGCCGGCCGGCTGTGGTGGCCACCAATTGGGCGGATGCTGGGAGAATCCGGGATCCAGGATCATCTGGTTCACGAGCGCGCGCTGCACATTCATCATGGCGCGCATCTGGTAGAAGAAGTCCGCGGTCAGCGTGACCTCCACGTCCGAGCTCAGGCTCGGCTCCATCTTCAGGTGTTGCAACTTGAGGATGGGCGGCATGCCGTGCCGCATGTTCATTTCGATCGGAACGGCGAGCGAGACCTGCGCGCCGACGTCGTGGACCTTCTGCCACGCCATGTCGGACATGCCGGTCATGTGGACGAACAGGTTGTCGGATCCGATGCCGAGCGTACCGCTGTCGCCGCCGTGGCCCTGGGCGAGCAAGTCGAAGGTCGGGCGCATGCCGAACGGGGAGAGGATATGCGCCGCCACTTCAAGTCCGAGCTGGCGTCCGATCTGCCAGGCCCTCTCGTACCCCGGAAGATAGATCTCGCCGCCCATGATCATGGTGACGAGCTGGTCGTTCGAGGAGAAGAACTGCTTCTTGATGCGGATCGCATCGTCCGGATATTTGTAGTCGGGGCCGTGACTGAGCCCCGCGCCCTCGAAATACCCGAAGGCGGCGCGACGGCCCGCATCCATCAGGCCCTGGATGGCGGCATCGGAGTGCGCGGGGGAGTGGTGGATCTGCGAGATGTCGTGTACCGTCGTGACGCCGTCATCGAGCTGGCTGAGCCCGCCGAACAGCTCGTTGATGTACACGTCCTCCGGCCGGTAGACCGGGGCGAACGTCAGGAGAATGTACTGGTAGTAATTGATGTCCCCGCCCGGCGTGCCGGGCAACAGCAGCCCGTTGGCGAGAAAGCTGCGCAGCGCCGTCTCGAACTGGTGATGGTGTGTGTCGATGAAGCCGGGCATGACGATGCGGCCGCGCGCGTCGATCTCGGCGGCGCCGCCCGCGTGCAGGTTCGGCCCGACGGCGAGGATCGTCTTGCCCTCGACGAGCACGTCGGCCTGGGGAAAATCGCCGACTCTCGGGTCCATCGACATCACGGAACCGCCGCGAATGATATAGCGCCGGCCACGCCGACCGGTGTCCGCCGGCACGTCCCCGTCGTCCGCCACGGCAGGGCGCGCCGCGAACAGATTGGCACCGGCGGCGGCGACCCCGGTGGCGGCCGTCGCCTTCAAGAAATCGCGCCGCGAACTGGAATGGATCTGCGGAATTCCTTCATCGCACAGTGTGCACATTGGCTCTCCTCCGCGTTGTCATTCCCGGTGAACAGCGCAACCAACATGAAGCCCGCCTCTCGGAAGTTGCCGCTCTCCTCACGCGTCAGCGGGTGGCGACGCGCTCCTGTCACATGTCTGGACGGGTCACCTTGCGCAGTTGTCGGGGAACTGCTCGCAATAGCTCCTCACGTTGCACGAGCCGACGTGGATCGACTCGGCGGCCAGAATCGCATGCACCACGGCCCGCGAGAGCGTATCGGCCGCTGCGCTGCCGATCGCGCTCACGAGGTTCGTCGCATCCCGGGTGTCCGTCCCGGTGGCCATCACGAAGATCGTGTCGCCGTCGCCGACGCCGTGAGACGGCTTGATCGCCCTCGCCAGGCCATCGTCCGCCATCTGCGCGACCTTCGTCGCCTGGGCCTTCGTCAGCTTGGCGCTGGTGGCCACGACGGCAATGGTGGTGTTCTGGAGCAGGTTGGACGGCGGAACGACGTCCGCGCCCGCCGGCGACACCAAGGGGAACTCGTTCCCCAGCTCCAGGAATCCCGCGTAGAAGTTGCCGGCCGTGTCGAACGTCCGTCCACTGGAGTTCACCGCGACGATCGCGCCGACGACGATGCCGGCGCTCGAGCCGGCGGTGAGAAC
>QHSB01000555.1 GCA_003220335.1 Candidatus Rokuibacteriota bacterium | reverse complement strand
GCGTATCGTCGTCCTCGACGAGGCCGACCGCATGCTCGACATGGGCTTCGCGCCCCAGGTCGAGCGCATCCTGGCCGTCACGCCGCTCGACCGGCAGACGCTCTGCTTCTCCGCGACGATGCCGGAAGCAGTCGAGCGCCTCGTGCGCAAGCACCTCTCGCGGCCCGAGCGCGTGGAGGTCGGCACCGTGGCCAAGCCGGTGGCCGCCGTCACTCAGCGGCTCTATGCGACCGACAGCGGCCAGAAGATGCCGCTGCTGCTCCAGCTGCTCGGCGCCGAGCGCGGCCAGACGCTGGTCTTCACGCGCACCAAGCACCGCGCCGACCGCCTGGCGCGCGCGGTGGCCGCCGCCGGCCATCGCGTCACGCGGTTGCACGCCGACCGCACGATGTCGCAGCGCCGCGAGGCGCTCGACGGCTTCCGCGCGGGCCGTTACCGCGTGCTGGTCGCCACCGACATCGCCGCGCGCGGCATCGACGTGCCGGAGATCTCGCACGTCGTCAACTTCGACCTCCCGCACACGCCGGAGGATTACATCCACCGCATCGGCCGCACCGCGCGTGCCGAGGCGACCGGGCAGGCGACGAGCTTCGCCGTGCCCGAGGAACGGGACCAGTTGCGCGCGATCGAGCGGCATCTCGGCCACCCCGTGCCGCGGAACTGAAGCAGAAGCTCGCAACAACCGACCATGATGGTCGGATCAACAAGGGGCGCAACGACGCCCCGGAGGACAGTAGAGATGGCAACCGGTACCGTGAAGTGGTTCAACGACGCGAAGGGCTTCGGCTTCATCACGCAGGAGGGTGGCGAGGACGTCTTCGTGCACTACAGCGCGATCCAGGCGCAGGGCTTCAAGAGCCTCGTCGAGGGTGACCGCGTGGAGTTCGAAGTGACCCGTGGCCCCAAAGGTCTGCAGGCGGCGAACGTCCGCAAGGCCTAGCGTGCGCGGCGCCGCCCGCGCCTTCACGGGCGGGCGGCGCCGGCCGCTTCCTACGAGAGATCGACCCAGACCGTCTTCAGCTCCGTGTAGTGCTCCAGGCCCGCCGCGCCCATCTCGCGCCCGAAGCCGGACTCCTTGAAACCGCCGAAGGGCAGCGCGGCATCGAACAGGTTGTAGGCGTTCACCCACACCGTGCCCGCGCGGATCGCCTGCGCCGCGCGGAGCGCCTTGGCGACGTCGCGCGTCCACACGGCGGCGGCCAGCCCGTACGTCGTGCTGTTGCCCTCGGCGAGCCCCTCCTCCAGTGACTTGAACGGAATCACCGACAGCACGGGGCCGAAGATCTCCTCGCGCGCGATCTTCATCGTGTTGCGCACGTCGTCGAAGATGGTCGGCTGGATGAAGTAGCCCTTACCGTTGCCGACGCTGGCGCGGCCGCCGCCCGCCACCAGGCGCGCGCCCTCCTGCTTGCCCGCCTCGATGTAGGACAGCACGGTGTCCATCTGCGTCTTCGACACCACCGGGCCCATGCGGGTGGCCTTGTCCATGGGATCGCCGACGGTGAGGCTCTTCACGCGCTCGGTCAGCTTGCCCATGAACGCGTCGTGGATCGAGTCCTCGAGGAACAGACGCGAGCCCGCCGCGCACACCTCGCCCTTGTTGTAGAAGATCCCCGTGAGCGCGCCCTTCACGGCCGCCTCCATGTCGGCGTCGGCGAACACGATGTTGGGCGACTTGCCGCCCAGCTCGAGCGAGAGCCGCTTCAGCGTGCCCGCGGCCTCGCGCATGATCTGCTTGCCGACCTCCGTGGAGCCGGTGAACGCGATCTTGTCGACGCGCGGGTCGCGCACCATGGCCATGCCGACCTTGCCGCCCGGGCCCGTGACCACGTTGACCACGCCCTCGGGCAGGCCGGCCTCCTGGCAGAGCTCGGCGAACTTCAGCGCGGTGAGCGGCGTCTGCGACGCGGGCTTCAGCACGACCGTGTTGCCGGCGGCCAGCGCGGGCGCGAGCTTCCACGACGAGAGGAGGAACGGAAAGTTCCACGGCACGATGGCGCCGACCACGCCGACCGGCTGGCGCAGCGTGAACGTGAACGCGCCCGGGCGGATGGCCAGGGTGTCGCCGTGGATCTTGGTGGCCCAGCCCGCGAAGTAGCGGAACACGTCCGCGGCAAATGGGATCTCGACCTTGCCGGAGTCGAACATCGTCTTGCCCGTGCAGAGGCTCTCGAGCCGGGCCATCTCGTCGAGGTTCTTCGTGATGAGATCGCCGAGCCGCCAGACGATGCGGCCGCGCTCGTGCGCGCTCATCTTCGGCCACGGCCCGGAGTCGAAGGCCCGGCGCGCGGCGGCCACCGCCGCGTCGATGTCGCGCTCGTCGGCCTTGCCGACCGGTGTCAACGGCTCCTCATTGGCGGGATTGATGGGCTGGTACGTTTCGCCTGACGCCGGCGCCTGCCATTTGCCTGCGACGAAGATCTCTCCAGCGTTCATCGTGTGGACCTCGTGGGGCGTGTCGCCCTCGTCTGCCGGAACGATTGTTCGAAGTGGCGTTTCATCGAGCCCTCGAGCGCGCTGCGGAACGTGCGGTAGTGACGCAGGAAGCGCTTGCCGGCGTCGGTCAGCCGCATGCCGCTCTCGGGGCCGCCGCCCGGCGCGCGCTCCACGAACTTGAAGCCGGCCGCGTGCTCCAGCTCACGCAGGTAACCCCAGGCGTTGCGGTACGACATCTCGAACGCCTCGGCCGCCTTCTTGAGCGAGCCGCGCTGCTCGATCGCCTCCAGCAGCCGCGCGCGGCCGTCGCCGAATTTCAGGTCGTCACCGAACGTCACCCAGACCCGGAGCTTGGGCTTCATCTATACATGGGGGCCCCGAAATGGCCCCCATACCCCCCATCGCTCGTCGCGCCCCGGCGGAGCCGCGGCGCGCCGCGCCCCGGCGGAGCCGTGACGCGCCTCGATCATCGTCGCCGGTGATGGGGCCCCGACACGGCCCCCCCATCGCTCGTCGCGTCCCGGCGGAGCCGGTGACGCGCCTCGATCATCGTCGCCGGTGATGGGGCCCCGACATGGTCCCCACCCCCCCCTTCACTCGTCGCGCCCCGGCGGAGCCGGGGTGCGCCTCGGTTACCGCCGCGCGGCGATTGCGAGCGCGATGCGCTCCGGGGTCATCGGCAGCTCGGTGAGCCGCACGCCGGTCGCGTCCTCGATGGCGTTGGCGATGGCGGCCGGCGCCGGAACGATCGGCGGCTCGCCGACGCCGCGCGCACCGAACGGTCCGGCCGGCGACGGCTTCTCCACGATGATGGTCTCGATGTTCGGCAGGTCGGCGGCGGTGAGCTTGCGGTAGTCGAGCAAGCTCGCGTTCATGAGCCGGCCCTTGTCGTCGTACATCAGCCCCTCGGTCAGCGCCATGCCGAGGCTCTGCACGGCCCCGCCCTGCATCTGGCCCTCGACGCCGAGGGGATTGATGGCCTTCCCGGCGTCCTGCACGACGACGAAATCGTGCAGCGTGACCTCGCCGGTGTCCGGGTCCACCTCGATGCGCGCCAGCTGCGCGGCGAACGCCGGCGCCTGCTGGGTGAACGCCGGATTGGCCACACCCAGCACCGGCGGGACCTTCGACATGTAGAGGTTGCCCTTCCGGCCGATGGCGGCCAGCGTGATACCCCGATCGGGCACGCCGCGCACGACCACCTTGCCGTTCTCGATCTCCAGATCTTGCGGCGAGGCTTCCAGCTCCTTGGCGGCGATCTCCAGCGTCTGCCTGCGCGCGTCCTCGGCGGCCTGGAGCACGGCCGTCCCGACGGTGTAGACGGTCTTGCTGCCGGCGCTGAGGCCGGTCAGCGGCGCCACGTCGGTGTCGCCGGTGGTGATCTTCACGTGCTCGATGTCCACGCCGTACGCGGACGCGGCGATCTGCGCGAGCGCGATGTTGGTTCCCGCGATGTCCACCTGGCCCGTGAGCACATTCAGCGAGCCGTCGGGGTTGAGGCGCACGGTGGCGCTGGTCGGCTGCAGGCCGCCCAGCCACCCGCCGAGCGCCAGACCGGTGCCACGCAGGCGGCCGTCTCCGGCGCTCGCCTTCCAGTCGTTGCGCGACTTCCAGATCGGATGCTCGGCGATGCGCGCGAGCACCTCCGCCCCGCCGTTGTTGAGCCACGGTTGTCCGTTGGCCATCGGATCGCCCTCGCGCTCCAGGTGGCGCAGGCGGAACGCGACGGGATCCTCGCCGATCGTGCGCGCGATCTGCTCCATCTGCGAGTCGATGGCGAAGATCGTGTGCGGCGCCACGGGCGCGCGATACGCCGCGATCGACGGCTTGTGCGTGAGGACCTCGAAGCCGCGCACGTCGAAGGCCGGCCACTTGTAGAGGCTGGCCAGGAACACGCCGCTCACCGCCAGCACCGCGCCCGAGAACGCGCCCGATTCGATGATGACCTCGCCGTCGAGCGCGACCAGCGTGCCGTCGCGCTTGACGCCGGTCTTGAGGCGAATGATCACCTGCGGCGCCGGCATGCCCGCCTCCAGCTCCTCGCGCCGGGTCATCACGTAGCGCACGGGCCGCCCGGTCACGCGCGCGAGCACGGCCGTGATGGGCTCGCAGAGCGCGCGGATCTTGCCGCCGAAGCCGCCGCCGCACTCCATGGGAATGACCTTGATGCGGTTCTCCGGCAGCTCGAGCACGTCGGCGACCTCGGAGCGCGTGTTGAACGAGCCCTGGGTGCTCGCCCAGAGCGTGAGCTGACCGGTGGTGTCCCACTGCGCCAGCACCGCGTGGGGCTCCAGGTAGCCCTGGTGGACCATCGGAATGCGATACGTCTTCTCGATGACGACGTCGGACTCCGCCAAGCCCTTCGCGACGTCGCCGCGCTGTAGCCGCGCCTGCTGCGAGATGTTGACCGCCTTGGCGGGCTTGGCCTCGCTCTTCACGCCGGCCACGCTGCCG
>QHSB01000126.1 GCA_003220335.1 Candidatus Rokuibacteriota bacterium | reverse complement strand
CCTCCGCCTCGAGGATGGCCCGGACCAGCATCCGGTTTTCCGGGTTGTCCTCCACATGGAGGATCTTCGGTCGACTGCCGTCCTTGCGAACCGATGAGGGCATGACGTCCTCTAGTTCGCCGCCGCGGCGAGCGGCAGCGTGAAGTGAAAGGTCGAGCCCTGGCTCTCGCGGCTCTCCGCCCAGATGTGTCCCCGGTGCAGCTCGACGAACTTCTTGCTGATGGCCAGGCCGAGGCCGGTGCCGTCGGCCTGCTGCGCCAGCGGGTTGTCGAGGCGCTGGAACGGCTCGAACAGCCGGCTCAGATCGGCGCCCGAGATGCCGATGCCGGTGTCGGCCACCGAGACGTGCAGCGCCTCGGGCTCGCACCGCACCTGGACGAGGATCTTGCCGGCCGCCGTGAACTTGATCGCATTCGACATGAGGTTGAGCAGCACCTGCTTGATGCGCGTGCGGTCGGCGGCGATCTCCGGCACGTCGAGTGGTACGTCCTTCTCGATCTTCAGCCGCTTGTCGCGCACGAGCGGCAGCGACGACTCGATGCATTCGTCGACGAGGCTCAGCATGTCGACCTTCTCCGGGCGCATCTCGAACTTGCCGGCCTCGATACGGGAGAAGTCGAGGATGCCGTTGATGAGCTCCAGCAGGTGACGGCTGGAGTTGTGGACCGAGCGGATGTACGCCTCCTGGCGCTCCGTCAGCTCGCCGTCCAGGCGGTTCAGCAGCACCTTGGAGAACCCGATGATCGAGTTCAGCGGGGTCCGCAGCTCGTGCGACATGTTGGCCAGGAACTGGGACTTGAGCCGGCTGGCCTCCATGAGGCGGACGTTCGAGGTCGACAGGCCCTCGTACAGGCGCGCGTTCTCCAGCGAGATGGCCGCCTGGGTGGCGAGCAGCGAGAGCACGTCCAGCTCCTGGCTATCGAAGATCTCGCCCGAGAGCTTCTCGCCCAGGAGCAGGATGCCGTTGAGCTTGTTCTCGATCTTGAGCGGCACGATGAGCGAGGCCTTGATGGCCTCCAGCTCGCCCTCGGCCGTCTCGAAGTACTTCGCGATGCGCGGGTTGAGCTTCACCTCTTCCTTGACCAGCAGGCCCTCGGTCCGCGTCAGCCACTGCACGATCGGGCTGTCGGCGCGAATGCTCTCGACGCCCGCGCCCTCCTCCAGCGTCGTCTCCTCGCGGTAGGAGGCGAAGGCGTTGGTGGTGGCGTCGTAGATGAGGAGGGTGGCGTGGGTGACCGGGATGCCGCGCACGAGCCCGTGCACGAGCGTGTCGACCAGCTCGTTGAAGTTCAGGATCGCGCTCATGCGCTTGCTGAGCGACAGCAGCGTCTCATAGCAGCCCTGGCGCTTGCTGAACATCAGGCGATGGATGCGGTCCTCGAGGTGCTGGCCCCACGGCGTCAGCAAGACCGTGATGACGAAGCCCAGCGGCACCACGAGCCAGATGGTGTCGATGTCGGCGAGGTTGAAGGCGCGCTCGATCGTTCGCGTGACGGTGTAGAGCACGGCGGTGACCACGGTGCCCACCACGCCGTACACGGCCGCCTTCTTCACCGCGAGGTCCACCGCGAAGAGGCGGTAACGGACGATCGAGGTGCCGAGCATCAGCGCGAAGACCATGTTGGCGGGGATGCCCATCGGGTAGACCTGCTCGGCGGCCGGGATGTACTTGGCGGCGACGAAGCGCGCGAAGTCGATGAAACCGCCGGCCAGGCTGATGAGCGTGCCGAGCATGATGAGCGTGCCGCGGTTGCGCCGGAACGACGAGTCGATGCCCCGGTTGGCCTTCACGAGGTGGCGCAGCCCGTAGATCATGAAGAAGTTGAAGACGACGACGAAGGGTAGGTACAGAGGGCCCGTGGCCGGCGCCCAGCCCCAGTGGGTCCACACCACGCCCTTCATGAAGAGCGGCGAGCGGCTGAGGTTCACGAGGCTGTAGACGAGCGCGATCGCGTAGGCCGCCGTCAGCGAGGGCCGGTGGCGCGTGGTGGCGTCGAGGAAGATCAGCACGAAGTGGTACCAGAACGCCGGTACCAGCAGTACGCCGGTGTGGATGACGACCTCGGAGAACACCGCGGCGGAGGCGTCGGGGCTCGTGCGCAGCATGAACGAGCCGATGTTCCAGAGGGCCATGGCCGAGGCGAAGTAGGCAAAGACCCGGTTCAGCCGGCTCCCCGGGTTCCGCAGCAGCGAAAGCCCGGCGAGGGTGACGTTGAGGAAGAACGCTACGAGCGGGAGAAGGCTATGTGGGCTCAATCACATTCCCCTCGGGCTCGTCGAGAGGAAGGTAGACTCTGTCCCTTTTGCGCACCGCCTCGATCTCGTCCTTGAGGATCCCGAAGACGACCACGTCCCAGTAGCGGGTACCGTCGAAGCCCGCCTGCCGCAGCACGCCTTCCTGGTGGAAGCCGTTGCGCCGGAGCGAGTTCATGCTCAGCACGTTGTAGGCATAGACTTTCGCCTCGATGCGGCGGACCCCCAGGACGTCGACGCCATAGTAGGAGATGAGCTTGCCGGCTTCAACGCCGTAGCCCCGCCGGATCGCACGCCGGTCGGTGATGATGGTCTCGAGGAACGCGTAGCCTTCCAGCATGTGGATGTTGAAGAGCCGGACCACGCCCACGGGCTTGGTCCAGCCACGATAGGCCTCCACGATCAGCACGACCTGCGTGGGATCGCTCATGACGGCGTTGTGGAAGCCGGGTCCCTTGTCCCAGTCGTGCTTGAAGGCATGCAGGAATTCGCTGCCGACCATCCGCTCGAGATACGGGTCGTCGACCCACTCGGTGAGCCAGGCGAGATCGCGGGGGGTGAACGTGCGCAGGTACACGCGCGTGCCGCGCGAAATGACGACGCCCTCGTCCGGGCGCCGGATGTCGGCCGGCACGGCGAGCGGGGGTTCGTCCACCCCGATCACATTCCCCAAGAGTTCCAGCATCGGATCCCACCGTTCCTCAAACGGCTTCGCCTCGCTCGCTCTGGCCACCATCGGGAGGGGGCGCGCCCCCCGTGCCGCGGCGTGCCTCAGAACGAAATTTCGAACTTGACCGTCGGGTACCCGATCGCCATCTCGTTGTCGGCGACGCACGAGACCCCGAACGTCGGCGGCGCGCCGAAGTTAGCAGGATCGACCAGGTACAGCGGACGCTCCGCCTGCAAGCAGAGGACACTTGCGAGCGGCGAATACAGGAACGGCAGCCGGAACACGCCGGTGAACGGCGCCTGTCTCGAGAAACCGTCCAGCGACAGGTGACCCACAACCGTCCCCAGCGGCACCTGATGCAGGATCGCCGGCGAGAAATCCATCTGGCCGCGGAACGTTCCGTGCGCGATGACGACCTCCGGGCTGTCGGGCGTGTTCTTTTCTTGGACCACCACGGTGATCGTCCCGCCGAACTGGCCGAGGCCGTTCCTCAGGCTGATGTTGTCCGAACCCGTCGCGTTGATTACGCAGTAGTCGCTGTCCTTAACGAGCGCCTCGGGGCATAGCGGGGTGCCCGGCAGGGCGAAGCCCAGCAGCGCCGAGGTCGCCAGGCGGCGACCGCCGCGCAATGCCCGCATGCTCATGTTCTCCGTCGTCTCATAGAGCACCGCGCACGGGCCCGTCCCGTCGAGGTAAGCCTTCTTGGCGTTCTCGTCCGGCACGGGCGGCGCTGCGACGGCATAGCTCGGAGCCCCGAAAGCCACTGCGAACAACAGTAGCAGGAAGCCTGTCCCCCGGATGCACGTGGTCATCGCTCTGTCTCTCCCAGCTAGTCCCCCGACGAGGGGATCCATCCCCGCTGATACGGGGACGATATACGCAGAGCAATCCGGGTACCAAACCGTTGCATACAAGCCAAACTATTGAAACTAAAGTCAGAAACACTCCTGAGGCAGAATCGGAGTCGGGCGAGAATTGAGTGATTCCTATTCGATTTGCCCGTGCCCGATGGCACCGATCGGATGAAAACTAGCCGCGGACTGACAGGGGAACGCGCGTCCAGGCCAGCCGGCTGATACCGCCCAGAAACGTCTCGCGGACCTCGAGGATCTCGAAGCCGGCACCGGTCACCGCCGCGCGGAAGTCATCCTCGCTGAGATAGCGACGGTCGACGTGCCGCAGGGTCTCGAAGAGCGCGGTGGGCAACAGCCAGCGTAGCGCGCGAAGCGCCTCCACGGTGCCGTAGCGCGCGCGGATCGCGCCGAACGTGTCGCGCACTCGCGCGGGCCGCCCGTAGGTGAGGAAGATCGCGTGACCACCGGGCTTGAGCGCGCGGCGGCACGCCGCCAGCAGCGCCTCGGGGCGCGGGTGCCAGTACAGCGTGTGCATGCTCACGATCGTGTCAAACGTGCCGTCCCCGGGCGGCGGTTCGTACGCGATGTCGCGGTGCTCGAATGTCAGCGCGCGGCCGGGGTCGGCCCAGCGGCGGCGTGCGACGTCGACGAGGTGGCCGACGGCGTCCATGCCGGTGACGCGGTAGCCCAGCGCGGCGATGCGGGCGGCGACCGTGCCCGTGCCGCACGATACGTCCAGCACGCTGGACGTGACAGCAGCGGGCGCCGAGCGCGCGACGAGCGTGGTGATTTCCTCGAGCAGCCGCTCGTAGGGCGGAAAGCCCGAGACGACCGCATCGTAGGTGAGCCCGTAGCCCACCGCGATCAGACGCTCAGTCGCCGTGCGCACCGACGCGTGTCGTGCGCCGCTCCCCGTCAGGAGCTCGCGCGTCAGGGCCTCGGGGCCGGCTGGTGGTCGCGTCATTCACGACGCCTCGACGTCCCGACGTGCCCAGACGAGCACGCTCGCGCCGTTGAGGAACGTCCGGCGCGTCCCGAGGACGGTGAGGCCGGCCGCCTTCAGATTCGTCGCGAACTCGTGCTCGTCCCAGTAGTGCGGACCGATGCGCTTGCGAGCGATCTCGAAGATCGAGTTGGGCACGAGCCACAGCAGACTCGCCATCGCCGCGCGCAGGCCGTCCCGGTTCTTGATGTCACGGAACGTGGACCAGTGGCCGACGTGGCGAGTGGGGTTGACGAACACGGCGCAGCCGCCCGGCTTGAGCACCCGCCGCGCCTCGCGCAGGAGCGTCAAGGGCTCGGGGTGCACGTAGAGCCCGTGGATGCTGACCACCACGTCGAACGAGCCGTCGCGTCCGCCGGCGCCCTCGGCGAGCTCGCCGTGCCGGAACGCCAGGTTCGCCAGACGCTTGGCGCGGCGCTTCTCACGCGCCAACTCGACGAGCGCGCCGTACGCCTCGAGGCCGATCGTGGAAAAGCCGGCCTCGGCGAGCACGAACGTGAAGTTGCCCGGGCCGCAGCCGACGTCCAGCACGTGCACGTCGCGGCGTGGCGCGTCGGGCGCGCTCTTCTCGACGAGCTCGAGCACCTCGGCCTGGAGATTCTGGTACGGGGGAAAGCGCTCGAAGATGGCGTCGTACACGACGCCGTAGCCGACGGACAGCATCCGGTCGAGGCCCCACTGGAGGGCCCGCACGACGGCACGCATGATGCCCTCCGCCGCGGCCGGGCCGCGGGTCTCCGCGCCAACCGTGGGCATCAGCGCGCGTCCTGCTTGCGGTCCGTGAGGACCTTCTCGACGGTGCCGCGCAGCTCCTCGGACGTGAACGGCTTCAACAGGATCGAGTCGAAGCCCATCCGGTTGGCCTCGGTGACGACTTCCGGCGAGCCGTGGCCCGTCACCAGCACGACCGCGATGTCAGGGTACAGCCCCTTGGCCTGCTGATACACGTCGAATCCCGTCATGCCCGGCATTTTGTAATCAAGGACCATGAGGTCAAATCGCTCCTTCCGCAGAAGCTCGACCGCGGTCTCGCCGCGGTTCGCGCCCTTCACGGCGTACCCCAAGGCTTGCAGGACGTTGACGCAGAGCACGACCACGGGCCCCGCGTCGTCGACGATGAGGATCCGGGTTTTGGCCGTCAACTTACGCGCGCCAGCTCGCCTTCCCCGGTCCGGAGGGGCGCGCTGACGAGCGACTCGTAGTGCCGGGTGATCTCCACCAGGCGCTCGGTCGGGATGCTCGCGAAGGCGTCCGCCACCTGCGGGTCGAAGTGGGTGCCCCGGCCGCGGGCGATCTCCTCGCGCGCGGCGTCGACCGGCAGCGCCGTGCGGTACGGCCGGTTCGACGTCACGGCGTCGAACACGTCGGCCACCGTCACGATGCGCGCCACCAGCGGGATGTCCTCGCCCTTGAGGCCGTCCGGATACCCCGAGCCGTCGAACTTCTCGTGGTGGCTGCGGACCGCGCACGCCTCCCGATTGAGGAAGCGCAGCGGCTTGAGGATCCGCTCGCCGACCACCGGGTGCGCCTTGATGATCGCGAACTCCTCCTCGGTCAGGCGGTCCGGCTTCCGGAGGATCGTGTCCATGATGGAGAGTTTACCCAAATCGTGGAGCATTGCGCCGCGGCTCACGATCTGGATGGTTTCGTCGTCCAGTGCCATCACGGTGGCGATCTCGGTGGCGTAAAGCGCCACGCGCGCCGAATGACCCTTGAGGTACGGATCCTTCGACTCGATGGCGTTGACGAACGCGGTGATCGTGTCGATCAGGTGTCGCTCGAGGTTCTCGCGCAGCACGAGCTTCTGGAGGGCGACCGCCGTCGTCTGAGCGAAACCCAGCAGCATGTCGCGCTCGTCGGGCAGGAACCCGCCGTTCATCGACAGCCGCGCCAGGCACACGACGCCCATGCAGCGGTCCACGCCCGGGATCGCAGCCGCCACGACGTCAAGCCGGTGGCCCTGCCGCGTGAGGGCGACGGCCTCGCGGCCCCCCGTCGCGACCACCCGATCGAAGCCGAGCTGCAGCAGGCCGAGCAGCTCGCTCACCACGGGCGGCGCGCCGCTCTGTGCCGAGGTGAAGTGGCCATGCTCGTCGCGCAGGAGCAGCAGCCCCCCGTCGTTCCGCAGGCTCTCGGTGGCGAGATGCAGCGTCTGCTCGAGAAACGCCTGTGGAGCGAGGCCCTGCAGCGCAAGGTCGCCGACACGGAGCAGCATCTCGACGCCGGCCTCCCGGCGATGCAGCTCCTCGGCGAGCCCGGACGGCAGCGGCGTCTGGCCGTTCCACTTGGCGCGGTCGGCGCGCACGCGCTCGACCAGCCCCTGGACTTCCTTGATCGAGAACGGCTTCGGCAGGTAGTCGTACGCGCCGTGGCGCAGCCCGAAGACCGCGGAGTTCACCGAGGGCGCGCCCGTGATCAGCACCACCGGCGTGGCCGGCTGCTTCGCTTTCACCGCGCGCAGCAGGTCGAGGCCGCTCAGGCCCGGCATCTTGATGTCGGAGACCACGAGGTCGAACGCGTCGGCCTCGATCCGGTCCAGCGCCTCCTCGGCTGTGGGCGCCGCGGTGACCGCGCAGCCGCTCGCGTTGAACGCGGAGACGAGGAAGCGCAGCAGCGACGAGTTGTCGTCGACGGCGAGCACGCGAAGCGAGGAGACGGCTGTCATGGCGTCCTTTCCCTGGCTCTACTTGCTCGAGGCCATCTGGTTCAGAAACTCCATCCACTGGCGCGTGAGTACGCCGTCGTTCGGGAATTTGAGGCCCTCGAACTCCTGCGGCATGCGCGGCTCCGCCGGTTCGGCCGTGGCCGGCTTCACCGCGGGCGTTCGGGCGGCCGCCGCCGCCGGGGCCGGCGCGGCCACGGTCGGCGCCTTTGCCGCCGGAGCGGCGGCCACGGGCTTGAGTGCCGTCGCAGCCGCTGCGGACTTGGGCGCTGCCGGGGCCGCCTTGGGCCCCGCCGCAGCGAACGCCGACCTGGGCGCCGCGGCGATCATCGGCTGGGGCTTGTCCTCGACGACCGGCTTGATGACCGGCGGCTTGATCACCGGCCGGACGACCGGCTCGGCGGCCGTCTCCTTGACGAGGGCCGCCACGGCCTCCTGAATCTCCAGGTCGGCGGGCACGTCCTCGACGGCGACGGCGACGTCGGTCTCAGCGACGGCGTCGGCCGCGGCGGCGGCGAGAGCCTCGAGCGTCGCGCGCGTGATCTCCTCCACGGCAGGCCGCGGGATCACGGAGGGCGCGTCGAGACGGGGCGCGGGCGCCGACGTCCCGAGCAGCTCCTTGGCGATCTCGGCGAACGACACGCGCGGCTCCGGCGCCTGGGGCGCAGACGCGGCGGCCGGCGTGGGCGCCGGGATGGCGATGGCCTCGCGCAGTGTGAGGCGCGCGGTCGGCTCGACGACGGCGGCGGGCGTCTTCACGCGCGGGGCGGGGATCTCGATCCGCGGCGCGGGCGGGACGACGGCGGCCGCGGCGAGTTCGGCGCGCAGCAGTTCGAGGGGCGGCAGCGCGGTCTCGACCTGCGGCCGCTCGACGCGCGGCGCGGGCTTCTCGACCTGCGGCGTCTCGATGCGCGGCGTCTCGACCGACGGCGTGGCGATCTCCACGCGCGGCAGCTCGATGCGCGGGGCCGGTGTCTCGATGCGCGGGGCCGGCGTTTCGATGTGCGGCGTGGGCGTCGCGATGTGCGGCGCCGGCATCTCGATGCGAGCGGCTTCGGCGCGCGGTGCGGCGATCTCGGCACGCGGCGCGGGGGTCTCGAGCCTCGCCGTTTGCACGCGCGGCGCCGGCGGGGCGACGCGGGCCGCGATCTCGATCACGGGCGCCATCCCGTTGCTGTGGCTCGAGCCGTGGGTGTTGAGCATCTTCTGCAGACGCACGCTCGTCGCCCGCGCCGTGCTCGGTCCGCTCACCAGCGGCACCACCTTGTCGGCGCGGTCCCCGACCGTCTTCTCGGCCGGCCGCTCGGACCCCATCGACTCGGACGCGCGTCGCATCTGAGGCTCGGACACGCGACGGGCGATCGGCGCGGGCGTGAACTCGGGAAGGCCCGAGCCGCGCCGCAACCGCGCGATCGTGTCGAAGTAGGCCGCGGGCGTGCCGCTCACATCCAGGTGGCGGAACTCCACGCAGTCGACCTCGGAGAAGCCGAGCTGCTTGATCTTGCGATGGAACGCGTCGGGCATCCGTTCGATCACGAACATCAAGCGCGGCGGCCGCGCGGCAGAGATCTCGACCGAGGGATAGAGCCGGCGAATGGCGTCCGGATACTCGAGGCACCAGGAGTACGCCTCGACCGCCTTCATCAGCATGTCCTCGTCGGCGGTGAAGCCGGCGGTGATCAGCACGAGCGCGCCCTCGGCGTCGAGGGCGACGGTGTCGATGGTGGCGTGACCGAGCAGCACGCGCGAGTCGAGCACGGTGAGTCCGGACTCGATGCCGTCGAGGTGCTCGATCACCAGCGACTGCAGCTGTCCGAGATCCACGACTTCCAGCTTCTTGACCACCAATCTCATCGCCTGCTCCTCGCGCTGGATTTGCCCGTGTCGGAGGGGAGGAGGAGCAAAGGGGGTACCAAACCGGTCATCAGGCCTTAAGGTGCTGAAAATTCGCTTAAAACTAGGATGCCTCGGCGGGCAAAAGGCCTGTTGTCCGGTTGATTCCTAACCGGTCGGACCCGATGGCAAGCTGCGCCATGGCGAGGAACTGACCGGGCCCGGCGCCCCGGCCGACGGGGAATTAGGCTTCGGTCAGCTTCTTTCGGAGGGTCTGGCGGGTGATGCCGAGGACCTTGGCGGCCTCGCTCTTGTTGCCCTTCACCTGCTGCATGACCTTGAGGATGTACGAGCGCTCGACGGCGGCAAGGGTGCGGGCCGTCGGCGCTGCATCCTCGGCCGGCCGACCCTCGGGCAACTGGGAGAACTGCGCCGGCAGGTTATGGGCGTCGATCGACTCGCTGATCGACAGGATCACCGTCCGCTCGACGAGGTTCTTGAGCTCGCGCACATTGCCGGGCCACGCGTAGCCGAGCAGCAGAACCTCCGTCTCCGGCGCGAACCGCCGGACCATCTTGTGGAACGTCCGATTCGCCTCGGTCAGGAAGTGGCGCGCCAGCGGCAGGATGTCTTCCGTGCGCTCGCGCAGGGGCGGAATGGTGATCGGGATCACGTTGAGCCGATAGAAGAGGTCTTCGCGGAACTTTCCCTCTTTCACCATGGTCTCGAGCGAGCGATTCGTGGCGGCGATGACACGGACGTCGACCTTGATATCGCGTGTGCCGCCCACGCGCTTGAACATCCGCTCTTGCAGGCAGCGCAGCAGCTTGGCCTGGCTGTTTGGCGCCATCTCTCCAACTTCGTCGAGGAAGAGGGTGCCGCGGTCGGCCATCTCCATGAGCCCCTTCTTCGTCGCGCGCGCGTCGGTGAATGCCCCCTTTTCGTGACCGAACAGCTCGCTCTCGAAGAGCGTCTCGGTGATGGCCGCGCAGTTGACCTCCATGAACGGGAAGTTGCGCCGCGCGCTCTCGTAGTGCAGTCCCTTCGCCACCAGCTCCTTGCCGGTGCCGCTCTCGCCGTGGATGAGGATCGTGTGCGCCTCGCTGCGCGCGAGCTGGCCGATGATGTCCCGCAGCCTCCGGGTCGAGTCGGACTCGCCGATGAGCTGGTCCGTGCGGTACTTGCCTTCCTCGCGCTTCGTGAGCCGGGTGATCTCGCGGCGCGCCTTGACCTCGTCGAGCGCGCGGCTCACCGAGATCCGGAGCTTCTCGAGATGCTGGAAGGGCTTCTCGAGGTAATCGGTGGCGCCTGTTTTGATGGCGGCCACCGCGCTCTCGATGTGGCCGAACGCCGTGATCATGATGACGGCGCTGTCGGGATGCTTGGCCTTCAGCTCGCGCACGACCTGGATGCCGTCCATGTCGGGCAACCGGAGGTCCACGAGGGCCACGTCGGGCGACAACTCCTCGGCGAGCTCGAGACCCTCCTTGCCGGTGCCGGCGGTGTGGACCTCGACGTCGTCCTGGGCGAGGACTCGGGACACCAGCGTGCGGATGTTGCGCTCGTCGTCGATGACCAGGATGGTGTCCATCGCCTTCTGCGATTCTAGCCGAACCGGCCCTGCCAAGAAAATAGCCAATTGCGTTGAAATTGGCCAGACCGTCGGTGAAAAACGACCGCCGATACCGATTAATTACCTGAATGTAAGCGGGCTCTTATACGGCGTGGCATATGCTTTGTAGTCCCCTGGATACCGGAGGGAGCGACCGTGATTTCACACGTCTCGAGGCAACCACGAGGCCTGAACGAGTTGCTCACGCAGCTCATCCAGATCGGCATCGCCTTGTCGAGCGAGCGGGATCTCGGGGTGCTGCTCGAGCGGATCGTGGCCGAGGCGCGGCATTTCACCAACGCGGAGGCCGGGACGCTGTTTCTGAGGGAGGGCGGCGCGCTGCGCTTCGCCGTCGTCCAGAACGAGCCCTTCGTGCAGCGCTTCGGCGCGGCCGACACCCGTGCCCGGGTCGGCGCCGGCGCCGAACGGCTGGCGCTGGATCTGCCGGCCCTGGCCGACCACGTGGCCAAGACGGGCGAGACGATCGTGCTCCCCCGCACATACGGCGTGCCTGACGGCCGGCCGTCGGCCTTCGACGCGCCCACCGACGACGGCACGCGCTCCGTGCTCGCGGTGCCGCTGCAGGAGCCGGCGGGCGACGTGGTCGGCGTGCTGCAGCTCATCAATGCGCGCGACGAGGACGGCGAGGTGATCCCGTTCGCGGCGGCGTTCGAGGGGCTCGTGCGATCGCTCGCCGCGCAGGCGGCGGTGGCGATTCGCAACGCCACGCTCGAAGACCTCTCGTTCAAGGATCCGCTGACCGGCGCCTACAACCGGCGGTATTTCATGCTGCGCATCGAGGAGGAGGCCAAGCGGCACACGCGCTATGGCGAGCCCGTGTCTCTCGTGCTGATCGACGTCGACCATTTCAAGCCGGTCAACGATCGCCACGGCCACGGCACCGGCGACACCGTGCTCCGCGAAGTCACCCACGTGTTGATGGAGAACTCGCGTGACTTCTCGATCGTCACGCGCTACGGCGGCGACGAGTTCGCCGTGCTGCTCGTCAATACGCCGAAGGTGGGCGCCCTGCGGTATGCCGAGCGGATCCTGGGCATTGTCGCGCGTCACCGATTCGTCCACGGCCACCTCACCGTGAGCATGGGCGTCGCCACGCTGCCGGACGATGTGCGCGCGGCCGACGAGCTGATTCCCGCGTCCGACCGCGCGCTCTACGCCGCCAAGCAGGCCGGCCGCAACAACATCCAGAGCGCGGCCTGTTGAACGTGGGGGGCCCCGAGATGGCCCCCCACACCCCCCAACGTTCGGGGCGCCCCGGGGAACCCGGCGCGCCCCTCTAACCCCCAACGTTCGTCGCGTCCCGGGGAACCCGGCGCGCCCCCTCTAACCCCCAACGTTCGTCGCGTCCCGGGGAACCCGGCGCGCCCCTCTAACCCCCAACGTTCGTCGCGCCCCGGGGAACCCGGCGCGCCCCTCTGACCCCCAACGTTCGTCGCGTCCCGGGGA
>QHSB01000554.1 GCA_003220335.1 Candidatus Rokuibacteriota bacterium | reverse complement strand
CCGCCAGACGCTCCTCGTGCCCGAGCGCGACGAGAGCGGCTGCCTGCTCGACGCCGGCCGGCGCCGCCGTCCACCGCGGCACGACGCCATCCACCGGGGCACCGCCCTCGCGCCGGTGCTCGGCGCCGACGATGGCGCGCAGGGCGTCGCCGAGCGCGGCCGCGGTCACCGCCATCGCGCTAGACCCACGTGCCCGCCGGCAGCGTCGGCCGCGACGGGCGAAAGCCCTCGCCGCACGCGGGGTGCGAGGGCAGCAGCTTGGCCGGGTTCATGAGGCCGTCGGGATCGAAGACGCGCCGCAGGCGGAACATGAAATTCAGGTCGGCGTCGGCGTACTGCAGCGGCAGGTTCTTGGCCTTGTCCATGCCGATGCCGTGCTCGCCGCTCACGCTGCCGCCGAGCGCGATGCACGCATGGAGCAGCTCCTCGTTGGCCTGCTGCGCGCGTTCGAGCTCGCCCGGCTTGCGGTCGTCGTAGCAGATGAGCGGGTGCAGGTTGCCGTCGCCCGCGTGGAACACGTTGGCGAAGAGCAGGTTGTGGCGTTTGCTGATCGCGACCATCTCACGCATGATCTGCGGCAGCTTGCTGCGCGGCACCACCGCGTCCTGCAGCAGGTAGGCGGCGGTGATGCGGCCGACGGCGCCTGCCGCCTCCTTGCGTCCCTTCCACAGCAGCGCGCGCTCGGCCTCGTCGCGCGCGACGGTGACCAGGAGGGCGTTGCGTTCACGACAAATCGCCGCGACTCTCTCGGCCTGAGCCTCCACCTCGGCGAGCGGCCCGTCGAGCTCGATGAGCAGCACGGCCCCGGCGCCGTCCGGATAGACCTTGCCCACCGCCGCGTTGATGGCGCCGATCATCGCGTCGTCGAGCATCTCGAGCGCGGCGGGGATGATGCCGGCCGCGATGATCGCCGACACCGCCTCGGAGGCCTCGACGAGGCTGGCGAACGATGCGAGGGCCGTCTTCACCGCCTCCGGCAGGTGCAGGAGCCGCACCGTGATCGCGGTCACCAGGCCGAACGTGCCCTCGTTGCCGACCATCGTGCCGGTGAGGTCGTAGCCCGGCCGGTCGGCGGCCTTGCCGCCGACGCTCACGACGTCGCCCGTGCCGGTGACGATCTCGAGGCCCAGCACGTGGTTGGTGGTGATGCCGTACTTGAGGCAGTGCGGACCGCCGGCGTTGGTGGCGACGTTGCCGCCGATCGAGGAGACCATCTGGCTCGAGGGATCGGGCGCGAAGAACCAGCCGCGCTCGCGCACGGCGTTGGTGAGCCAGAGATTGATGAGGCCGGGCTGCACGGTCGCGCAGCGGTTCACGAGGTCGAGCTCGAGGATCTCCGTCATGCGCGTCAGCGAGACCATCACTCCGCCCAGCGGGGCGGTGGCGCCGCCGATGAGCCCGGTGCCCGAGCCGCGCGGGACGACGGGCACCCGGGCCTCGCGGCAGATGCGCACGACGGCCTGGACCTCCGCGGTGGACGTGGGCAGCACCACGACGTCGGGTATGCCCTTGTAGAGCGTGAGCATGTCGCTCTCGTAGGTGAGGCGGCCCTCGGGGGTGAGCACGACACCCCCCGGTCCGAGCAGGCGCTGGAGCCCGGTGACTACGCTGGCGGAAAGCGCCACGGCGTGACGCGGATCAGCCGATCTTCCAGGTGTCGCCCGAGGTCAACAGCTTGGCGATGCTCCCCGGCCCGCGGTCGGAGATGGCCCGCTGCTCCTGCTCGAGCATGACCTCCTCGTAGATCGGCGCCGCGATCGCCTCCAGCACGCCGATGGGCACCGGGAAGTCCGGGGCGAAGAGATCGGCGAGGATCTTGGCGGCGTTGACGTTCTTCTCGTCGTGGATCCAGAGCGCGCTCTCCTGCACGTCCTTCGCGTCGACCACCTTCGGCGTCACGCCGTCCATGATCACGGCCTTCTTGGCGTCGGGCGGCCCGTAGAGCAGCGGCTTGCCGTGCTCGAGCCGGAGCTCGTAGGCCAGCTTCGAGGTCTTGTCGTAGACGACGTTCCAGGCCAGATCGTTGTACACGTTGCAGTTCTGGAGGATCTCGATGAAGCCGGTGCCCTTGTGGGCCGCCGCGCGCTTGAGGATCTCCTCCATGTGCTGGATGTTGCGGTCGATGGTGCGCGCCACGAACGTCGCCCCGCAGCCCAGCGCGAACGCGAGCGGGTTCACGGGGCGGTCGGCCGAGCCCATCGGGGTGGACTTCGTCACCTTGCCCAGCTCGCTCGTCGGGGAGTACTGCCCCTTCGTGAGCCCGTAGATCCGGTTGTTGAAGAGGAGGAGCGTGAGGTTCACGTTGCGGCGCAGCAGGTGCAGCATGTGGTTGCCGCCGATCGACAGGCCGTCGCCGTCGCCGGTCACCACGAACACCTTGAGGTCGGGGCGCGCGACGCGCAGGCCGGTGGCGATGGCCGGCGCGCGACCGTGGATCGTGTGGAAGCCGTACGTGTTCATGTAGTACGGGAACCGGCTCGAGCAGCCGATGCCCGAGATGAACACGATGTTCTCGCGCGGGATGCCGAGGTCCGGCATGGACTTCTGCACGGCGCTCAGGATGGCGTAGTCACCGCAGCCCGGGCACCAGCGGACGTCCTGGTCGGACTCGAAATCCTTCTTCGTGTACTTGGGCGTCGGCGCGGCCGCCGCCCCTGCCTCCTGCGCGCTCATGATGTGCTCCCGATGAGTTGATGAATCGCTTCCACAATTTCCTCGCTCGCCAGCGGCAGGCCGCGCACGCGGTTGAAGCCGACGGCGTCCACGAGATACTCCGCGCGCAGCACGCGCACGAGCTGGCCGCTGTTGATCTCGGGCACCATCACCTTGCGATACTCGCGCAGGATGTGGCCGAGGTCCGGCGGCAGCGGGTTCAGGTGGCGCAGGTGGACCGACGCGACGGACAGGCCGGCCGCCTGCGCGCGCTCCACCGCCGCCGTGATGGAGCCGTAGGTGCCGCCCCAGCCGACGACGAGCAGGTCCCCGGTGGCCGGGCCGTTGATCGTGGTCGGCGGAATCTCCTGCGCCACGCGTCGCACCTTCTCGGCGCGCGTCTTGACCATGTGGTCGTGGTTGTCGGGGTCGTACGAGATATTGCCGGTGACGTCCTGTTTCTCGATGCCGCCGATGCGGTGCTCGAGCCCCGGCGTGCCGGGCCGCACCCACGGCCGCGAGAGCGTCGCGGGGTCGCGCAGGTACGGGAAGAAGCCTTCCTTCTCCGTGCGGAACTGCACGTCGAGCGGCGGCAGCGTGGTGGGATCCGGGATGAGCCACGGCTCCGAGCCGTTGGCCAGGAAGCCGTCGGAGAGCACGATCACCGGCACCATGTACTTGGCCGCGATGCGCACCGCCTCGTAGGCGATGTAGAAGCAGTCGCCCGGTGTCGCCGGCGCCAGCACCACCACCGGCGACTCGCTGTTGCGGCCGTAGAGCGCCTGCATCAGGTCCGCCTGCTCGGTCTTGGTCGGCATGCCGGTGGAGGGGCCCGCGCGCTGGATGTTGAGGATCACGAGCGGCAGCTCGGCCGTCACCGCGAGGCCGATGCCCTCGCCCTTGAGGGCGATCCCCGGCCCGCTCGAGCATGTGACGCCGATGGCGCCGCCGAACGCCGCGCCGATGGCCGCCGTCACGGCCGCGATCTCGTCCTCGGCCTGGATGGTCCGGATGCGGAAGCGCTTGTGCATCGCCAGCTCTTCGAGCACGCCCGAGGCCGGCGTGATCGGATAGGCGCCATACACGATCGGCACCTTCGAGCGCTCGGCCGCGGCCAGCAGGCCCCACGCGAGCGCGCGGTTGCCGGTCATCGCGCGGTAGAGTCCGGGCGCCATCTCCGCCGGCTCGACGGTGTACGCCTCCTCGAAGAACTCCGCCGTCTCGCCGAACGCGTGGCCCGCCTTGAGCACGCGTGTGTTGGCGGCGGCGATGTCGGCGCTCTTCGTGAACTTCTTGCCGATCCAGTCGAGCGTGGGCTCCAGCGGCC
>QHSB01000553.1 GCA_003220335.1 Candidatus Rokuibacteriota bacterium | reverse complement strand
CTCGCTCAACATCGGCTACCTCTGGTACAACCTCATCGGCTGCGCCGCGTGCATCGCCTTGAGCGTAGCGCTGCAGGCCGTCCTGCCGCCGCGCGCCGGCGTCAACGAAGGCCGGCGCGGATGAGCACGCGGGGAATCGAGGGGTGCCCCGGGTTCTCCGGGTCGCCCCGAGCGCTGGGGGGTGGGGGGGGCCATGTCGGGGCCCCCCACATACAGCCAATCATCGCGTTCGGCCAGCAGCCCTGCGGGTTCTTCCCGCGGCGGTTCCTCGTGGCCAAGATCCGCACCGCGCGACGCCTGCAGGCGGAGATCGGCGGGCGCGTCGTGTATTTCTGCCACGACAGCGACCACGACCCGCGCGAGACACGTACGATCCTGCGCCACCGCGCGACCGGCCAGCCCGCGCACCTGAACTTCGCCGTCGTCAGCAAACTCCAGCGCAAGTTCTCCCCGCTCTACGCCAAGCGCATCGCCGCCGACTGGCACGCCAGGACGCTGGGGCAGCTCACGAACTACGTGGACCATCCCGTCATCGACCTGTTCCGCAAGACGTCGGCGGAGACGGTGGGCGGCTTCTGTCTCGAGATGTACCGCGGGATGGGCCTGCTCGACGGCGTGGACGTCGTGACCTCGAGCGATCCGGAGGTGCGGCGCCGCGCGTGCGACGTGGACGACTTCTTCGTGGATGTGCCGTACGAGGGCGAGATCGTGCGAGCACGCGCGCGCGACGGCGGGCTGTACCTGCACGAGGGCGGCGATTCGTTCGTCGCGCTGCCGGGGGCGGCCTCCGGCTTCGGAAAAGAACAGATCAGCCCGACGCGGGACACGCGGCTCCGATGGATGCAGTCGGTGATCCACTGCACGCACTACGTGACGGGGGCGGGCGAGCAGGCGTATCTTCGGCCGGAGGACGCGCCGGAGATCGCGTACGTGCGACGAGAGGACATCGAGCGATCGGATGAAGCATTCACCGAGCTGTCATAGAGGGGTGCCCCGGCTCCGCCGGGGTGCCCCGAAGGTTGGGGGGTTTGGGGGGCGCCCGGAGCCCCCCATGTTCTGACATGCCTGCGGACACTCTGCGCGTCGGCATCACCTGCTACCCGTCGGTCGGCGGCAGCGGCGTGCTGGCGACCGCGCTCGGCGAGAACCTGGCAGCGCGCGGGCACGACGTGCACTTCATCGCCTACGAGCGTCCGTTCCGCCTGCCCTCCGACGCATCGCACCTGCACTTTCATCCCGTCGCGATCAACGACTACGAGCTGTTCCGGTTTCCCGACTACACCCTGCCGCTCTCCGTGCGCATGGCCGAGGTGAGCCGCGACCACGGCCTCGACGTGCTCCACGTCCACTACGCCGTGCCTCACGCCACCGCCGCGATCCTCGCGCGCGCGATGCTCCCGCCCGCCCAGCAGCCTCGCGTCGTCACGACCCTGCACGGCACGGACACGACCCTGCTCGGCCACGACGCCGGCTACGCGCCTGCCATCAGACACGCGCTGACCTCGTCGGACGCGGTCACCGCCGTGTCCGAGTCGCTCAAGCGCGAAACCGAGCGCGTACTCGACTTCGACGGCCCCATCGAGGTCATCCACAACTTCTTCGCGCCGCGCCCGCCCAGCCGCTCGCCCGAGGCCGTCCGCCGCGAGCTCGGCCTCGGTGACGAAGTCGTCGTGGTGCACTCGTCCAACCTGCGCCGTGGCAAGCGTGTCGACCTCCTGCTGGAGACCGCCGCGCGCGTGCGCCCGCGCGAGGCCTTCAAGCTCCTCATCCTCGCCGGCGAGGCGTTCGCGCCGTTCGCCGCCGACCTGCGGCGCCTCGGCCTGGCCGACCGCGTGATCGTCCGCGAGAAGGTCCACGCCATCGAGGACTATCTTCAAATCGCCGACGTCGGTCTGTACACCTCCGACGCCGAGAGCTTCTGCCTCAGCATTCTCGAAGCCATGTGCTTCGGCTGCCCGAGCGTCTCCACGCGCGTGGGCGGTATCCCGGAGGTGGTGGAGGACAACGAGAGCGGCCTGCTCGTGCCGGCCGGTGACGTCGCCGCGCTCGCCAAGGCGCTGGAGGCCTTGATCCACGACGAGCGGCGACGCCACGCCCTCGGACGCGCCGCGCAGGCGCGCGCGCACGAGCGGTTCTCCGCCGAGGTCATCGTGCCGCGCTACGAAGCGCTCTACCGCCGGTTGTGCCGGTGACGGCCCACGCACGCGCGCGGGTTCCGGTCACCTTGACCAGGAATGAACGCTGTGGGATGAATCTCATCGGGAGGCGACCATGAAAGCCCTGACCTACGCGTGCGTCGTGTTCTTCGTCGTCGTCGCAGCTGTCGTGCCCTCGTTGCTCTCGGCCCAGACGCCGGCGCCGAGCCTGGCCAAGGAGCTCGCGGCCAGCTTCCAGCGCGCCGCCACCGAGATCCTCGACGTCGCGGAAGTGATGCCCGCCGAGAAGTACAGCTACAAGCCGACGCCCGAGATCTCGAGCTTCCATTTCCGGGTGGCCATCATTCGCGGAGAGCGGCCTGCTCTTCAACTACGGACCCAATCTGCGCGATCTCTACCGGGGTCTCGCGCGGTACGTGAATCGGATCCTGCGCGGCGCCAAGCCGGAGGATCTCCCCGTCGAGCTGCCACGCACCGTCGAGCTCGTGGTCAACACCAGGACCGCTCAGGCGCTGGGGATCAAGGTCCCGCCGGCGATACTGCTGCGCGCCGACCGGGTGATCGAGTAGTCGGTCCGATCGTGGGTCGGCTCGCAGCGTCGATCGTCCTCGTCGCCGTCGTTGTCGTGGGACTCTCAGCCGGGCGGCCGGCGGCCCAGGGTCCGCCCGAAGGCCAGCTGACCGTCGCCTTCGACGCGTCGATTGCCCCCACATTTCTGGATCCGGCCGAAACGCCCGGGATCGGCACGCCTTTCGTCTTCCTGTACGCGCTGCACGACGCGCTGATCAAGCCGATGCCGGGCGACGACATGGCGCCGAGCCTGGCGACGTCGTGGAAGGAGAGCCCGGATGGGCTCACCTATGAGTTCAAGCTCCGCGAGGGTCTCAAATTCCACAACGGCGACCCATTCACCGCCGAGGACGTGAAGTTCAGCTTCCACCGCTACCGCGGGACCGCGGCCAAGCTGCTCCACGAGCGCGTCAAGGCCGTGGAGATCCTCGATCCCACCCGAGTGCGCTTTGTTCTGCACGCGCCGTGGCCCGACTTCCTCACGTTCTACGCGACGCCGGCCACCGGGGCCGCCTGGATCGTGCCCAAGAAGTACCTCGAGAAGGTCGGCGAGGACGGCTTCAAGCGCCAGCCGGTCGGACTGGGACCCTATCGATTCGTGCGCATGACGCCGGGCGTGGAGGTCGTGTTCGAGGCCAACGAGCAGTACTGGCGCAAGAAGCCGACGATCAAGCACGTCGTCATCAAGGGCGTGGCCGACCGCACGACCCGCCTGGCCATGCTGAAGACGGGAGAAGCCGACATCGGCTATCTGATGGTCGGCGTCGAAGCGGCGACGATCAAGGCCGATCCCCGGCTGCGCCTGGCCCAGACGATCCCGCCCGCCACCTGGTGGCTCGAATTCCCGGAGCAGTGGAATCCGAAGTCGCCCTGGCACGATCGCCGCGTCCGGCTGGCGGCCACGCTGGCCCTCGACAAGCAGACCATCAACGAGGCCGAGCGTCTCGGCTTCTCGCGCCTGACGGGGTCGATCATCCCGAGCGGGATGGAATTCGCGCTGAAGCTCGAGCCCTTTCCTTACGACGCCGCGCAAGCCAAGCGCCTGCTGACCGAGGCCGGCTATCCCAGCGGCTTCGACGCCGGCGATCTCACCCCGTTGCCGCCCTTCACGACGTTCGGCGAGGCGCTGACCAACTCGCTGGCGGCGGTCGGGATCCGCACGCGGGTGCGCGCGATGGAGCGCGCGACCTTCATGGAGGCGTGGCGCGGCAAGAAGCTGTCGGGCGTCATCGCGACAGTCTCGGCGGCGCCGGGCGGCAACGCGGCCACCCGTATCGAGAGCTTCGTGCTCAGCACCGCGCCGTACGCCTCCGGCGGCTACCCGGACATCGACGACCTCTTCCGGCAGCAGGCGCAGGAGCGCGACCGCAAGAAGCGCGAGGCGCTGCTGCATCAGATCCAGCGCCTGATGCACGAGCGCGTGATGTTCGGCCCGATCTGGGAGCCGGCGACGCTGCACGGCGTGGGGCCGCGCGTCGCGCAGCCCGCGATCGGCCTCAGCCCCCAACTCTACTTCGCGGGGCCCTACGAGGAGATCCGTCTCAAGCGGCCGTGAGATTCGCGTCACATGCCGATGGTTTTCCGGATGCTTCCCATGTGGTCGTCGATGTGACCGAGCAGGCCGAGCACGATGAGCTGCTCGGCCGTCATGGGTGACACATCGGTGAACACCGTGCCGCTCTTCGCCAGCTGATCGTCGTTCAGGCCCCGGACCACCGCGAACGCCGTCGCCGCGCCCTTCTGGAAGAGCGCGAGCGTCTCCGCCCGCGTGCAGCCGGCGTGCTCCTTCGCATGCTGGGCGTTCATCTCGTCCAGCATGGCCCGCGTGAAGTTGCCGCGTGAGGGGGCCGCGGACACGATACCGGTCACGATGCCGGCCACCGCCTCCAGCCCCCCGGCCAGATGGTGCGCGGTCACGCCCACCGTCCATCTCTCCGCCGCGGTCACCTTCTTCCAGTCCGCGTCGCCGAGCTTCTCCAGCGTCGCCACGGCGTCCCGGGCCTTTCCCTCGAACTCCCTGGCCAGTGCCTCCGTCTTCGCTCCCATGGATGTCCTCCCTTCACGTCCGGCATGCCACCGGCCCCGCCGGACTCTGCCTCCACTGACAGGTCGAACGACGCCGGTCGAAATCGACAGGGCTCAGACAAACGTGCCCTTCCATGTCTTGCCGACGAAGAACAGTGCGACCGCGCCCGACGCTCCGACCAGCGCGAA
>QHSB01000552.1 GCA_003220335.1 Candidatus Rokuibacteriota bacterium | reverse complement strand
ACCCGCCGATCGGCAGCGTGCTGTCCACCGGCGGCAACCTCGTTTTCCACGGGGACCTCGAGGGGATCGTGCACGCGTACGACGCCGACACCGGCGAGCAGCTCTGGCACTTCCGCACCGGGTCCGGTCATCGCGGCGGTCCGATCAGCTACTCCGTCAACGGCAAGCAATACATCGCCGTCCCGAGCGGTCTCGGATCGCTCGTGCTAGGCCTCTACCCCGCCCTGTGGCCGGAGGTCGAAGATTTCCCGGCGGGCGCGGCGATGTTCGTCTTCACGCTGAAGTAGTCTCTCGCGGGGAGGGGAGGACGCGGCGTCCTCCCCTCCCTCTCACTCATATCGCCGCCTGGAGAAGCATGCGAGTCGTCGTCGTCCTCGTCGTGATGGCCGTGGCCATCGTCGGTCTGCCCGTCAAGGGCGTGGTGCGGGCCCAGGGCATGCGGCAGCCGTCCGCCGCGGTCAGCAAGCCGCCCTTCCCGCTCGACGACCCGGACGCGATCGCCGAAGGAGCGAAACGATTCTCGGCCTCCTGTACCGGGTACTGCCACGGTCGCGAGGGGCGGGTGTCGCGGGCGCCGAAGCTGCGCGGCAAGACGTACGAGCCCGACTTCCTCTATGCGCGGATCGCCCAGGGGTCGCCCGGCGGCGCGACCGGCCTCGTGATGCCGTCGTTTCAGGCCATGCTGCCGCCCGAGGAAATCTGGAAGCTCGTCGCCTACGTCATGTCGCTGTCCAGCGTGAAAGACGAGTGACGATGCGGCCTGAGCGCGCGCTCGTCGTCGCCATCGCCCTGCTGCTGGCTGCGGACCTGGGCGGGGCGCACGCCGCGTCGCTGGCGGGCGTGCGCGAGCGGGGAACGTTCAACGTCTGCGCGCATCCCGACGCGCTGCCGTATTCGAGCCAGGACCGGACCACGCCGGGCTTCCAGGTCGAGATCGCGGAGGCCATCGCCAAGCAGCTTGGCGTGGGGCTGCACGTCGATTGGATCGTGTTCACCCGCCACGCGCGCCGCATCGACTGCGACGCCAGCATCGGCTCGATCGTCAAGGCCGATACGGACGGCGGCGGTCCTCGCCGCGGCCCCCGTCTCACAAAGCCCTACGTCACCAGCGGCTACATCCTCGTCGTTCCGCCCACCTCGCCGCCCATCGAGCGGCTGGAAGACGTCAAGGGAACGATCGCCGTCGAGCACACCTCGTGGCCGCACTACGTGCTCGAGCGTCGGAGCGTTCCGCTGTCCTCGCACGGCAGCCCGTTCGACGTCCTGGACGCGGTGGCGCAGGGGCAGTCGGCGGCGGGGCTGGTGTCCGACGCCTATACCGGCTGGTATCTCAAGCTCCACCCCGGCGCCGTGAAAATCTCCGAGACATACGTGCCAGAGCGGGATTTTCGCTGGAATGTGGCGGTAGGGCTTCGCAATGCCGACGCACCGCTCGTCGACGCGGTCAATCGCGCGCTCGACACGCTGATCGCGGATCAGACGATTCCGAAGATCTTCGCGCGCTACGGCATCACCTATCGCCCGCCGGCCACGCCGTAGCCGCACGGCTCGACGCCGCGAGCCGTGCGGCGCGCATCGCCCGAGTGTCAGAAGCCGCGTCGCTTCATGCACTCCTGATATGCGGTCTTGAAGGCGGGGTCCTTCGCTCCCTGGTCCGACATGCCGCGTAGCTGAGCGTTCGAGGCGCCGGCCGGCGTCCCGTCCGTGGAGTCCTTGGCGACGGCGCCGGTGCCCCCGCCCACGCCGCCGGTGCTGCCCGGCTCGCGGCCGCTGCCCGTGATCATCGGTCCGGTCTTGTCCTTGGCCCCGCCAGGCTGGACGCCCGCGGTCGAATCCGGTGTTCCGCCCGGCGTCGTGATCGAGGGCCCCGTGCCGCGAACACACTTCCCGCGACAACTGCAACGGTCAGCAATCTCTTCATGGGATACCTCCGGGGCGTTGGGCATCAAGGCGCGTGCCGGCGAGTGCCCCTCACGAGCGGCCGAGCGCCCACTGGATCGCACCCAGGAGATGTGCCTGGAAGCGGCCATCCGCCCAGACGCCTGGCTCGTGGCCGAGCGCCGTATAGATGGCCCGGCCGCGGCCATAGGCCTTCGTCCACGCCAGCGCGTAATCGCCGTCGGGGCGCCTGCCACGACCGACGTCGACGGAGCGGGGATCGAGCCGCAACAGGACGTGGACCGACGGCCGCGACCAGTCCCGAAACTGGTAGATCTCGTCATTGATCTCGAGGGCGTCGCCCAGGTGGCGCGTGGCGGGGTGCGTCCGATCCTCGACGATGAGCCGTGCGCGCTGGTGCCAGGGGTGACCGTCGAAGGAGCCGCCCAGGAGCTCACGGTACTCCGCGATCGTGTACCAGGTATCCGTGGCGCTGTGCACACCGACGAATCCCCCGCCGTCACGCACCGCCTGGAAGATCGCCTGCCGGACCGCGGCCACCATCGGCAGCTCGCCGGTCGTGAAGAAGAGGATGGCGCCATGCGCCCGCACCGACGTCGCCGTGAGCCGCTCGAGATCGTCACGCGTCGAGACGTGACTGACCTCGAAGCCGCCGGAACGACGTCCGAGGTCCGCGACCACGCGCTCGGCCGTCGACAGCCCGCCGGCGGTCGGCCGCCGCACGACGTCGTGCTGGTATCCGGCCGAATAGGTCACCATGAGCACGCGCGGCAGCGCCGGGCGAGCCTGGGTGGCGAACAGCAGGAGAGCCGCGGCCACCACCACGAGTCCCACGAGCCGGCGGCGCGGGCGCATCTCCGCCGATTCTACCCGGTCAGATCACGCGCCTTCGTCCCAGGGGCTGTGCTTCACCGGCGGCGGCAGCCAGATGCGCTCGTAGTCCTTCTGGAGGACGCTCTCGCGCGCGATCTCCTCCTTCGCGCTCATCCTCGCGTACTTCGCCTCCGTGGGGCTCGCGTAATTGCCGCGGTTGAGATTCGGCGCCGAGATCAGACGCCCGACACGCGCACCGCAGCGCGGGCAGGTTTCGAGCGGCGGATCCTTCACACCGTGTCGCGTCTCGTAGACGACCCGACACGGCACGCACTCGTATTCGTACGTCGGCATGGCTTCCTCCAGGTGCTGCGCGGGGGCCGGCGCGACGTCGCGCCGGCCCCCGACAACGTCAGACCGCGACCGGCCGCCGCGGCTCCATCGGCGCGGCGCTGGTCGTGGTCTTGAGGTTCCAGATGCGGGCCGCGTTGAGACCGAAGACCTTGGCCTTCAGCTCATCGGTGAGCGGCGGATAGCCATGCCCCTCGACGAGCTGATCGGGAATCCTGAACTTCCGGAAGGCGTCGATCTGCCACTGTGGGTTCCCCCACAGCGCGGAATCGGTGCCCCACATCACGTAGTCGGGGCCAAGGTCGCGGAGCAGCGTGCCGAGCACGTGCGCGCACTCGAGCGGTCGGTTGGTCACCGTCGCCGCGAAGGTGGAGCCGACCTCCGCGTAGAGGTTCTTGCGCTGTGGCTTGAAGCCTTTCAGCGCGGCCAGCTCGTGCTGGTAGGGCCACGCCGAGTGATAGGCGATGAAGTTGAGATCCGTGAAGTCGTCGCACACCGCGTCGAGATCCTCGGGATGCGCGTAGCGCGCCATGAACTGTCCGAAGGGGATCCCCTTGTGGCATCCGATGTTCTTCAGGCCGAGCTTGCGGGCCTTCTCCCACATGGGGTACGCCAGCTTCTGATCGTCGAACCACCAGCCGCGCTTCTTCGTCGAGTCGAACGTGTAGAGCTTGAGGCCGGAGATCTGGTATTTCTCCACGAACATCGTCATCCGTTCCAGGGTCTCGGACAGCCCCTGGTTGGGCGTGAGGCCGCCGCCGAGCATGACCGTGCGCGTCGGCCAGCGCTTCTTGACCTCCGCCTGCTCCTCGATCGGGATCATGTCCTTGCCGCCGTAATCCTCGCGGAAGCCGAACGGGTTGAAGACGGCGACGCTGGTGTCGCTGCCCTCGAGGATCAGCTTGCCGAAGTTCTCCACGGTCATGTCCTTGGTGCCGTTCGGCAGCCCCATCGCCTTGCCGAGATCATCCAGCAGCTGGACGAACCACATGCCGCGCTCGGTGGTGTTGACGCCGGGAATGT
>QHSB01000125.1 GCA_003220335.1 Candidatus Rokuibacteriota bacterium | reverse complement strand
TGGTCGAGCAGCAGCTCCGCCGTCGAGAGCGCTTGCTCGGTGTGGACGTCGTCGATCACCACCACGTGACTGCCCACGGTTGCCTCGCCGCCCAGCACGTCGCGATCCGTCACCACGTGCTTGCCGTCGCTGCCCGGGACCGGCGGGATGTGCGGATGCGAGCCGGTGGCGATGACGACCGCGTCCGGATGCTCGCCGAGCACGAGGGCCGGCGTCGCCTCCATCCCGAGCCGGACGTCGACGCCGAGCTTCTCCACCTGGCTCGCGAGGAAACGGACGATGCCGGCGTACTCCGCACGGGCCGGCGCGCGCGCGGCGAGCAGGATCTGTCCGCCCAGCTCGGCCGCTTTCTCCATCAGCACGACGCGACAGCCGCGGAGCGCGGCCACGCGGGCCGCCTCCAATCCGGCCACGCCGCCCCCGACGACGACGACGCGTTTGGCCGTCGCCGCGCGCCGCAGGTCACCGAGCTCACCCTCGCGTCCGGTCGCCGGGTTCTGCACGCACGTGACGGCCTTGCCCTGATAGATGCGGTCGATGCAGCCCTCGTTCGCTCCCACGCATCGACGAATGTCGTCCAGCCTCCCCTCACGCGCCTTGCGCGGCAGCTCGGGATCGGCGATCAGCGCGCGCGTCATGCCGACCACGTCGATCTGTCCGGCGGCGACGAGGCGGTCGGCGTGCACCGGATCGACGATGCGGCCGGCGTGAAAGATCGCCAGTGCGGGCGCGGCGCTCTTGATCGCGGCGGCAAGGGGCACGAACACGGCGGGGGCGAAGCTCATGTTCGGCACGGCGGCGGCCTGGAGCGTATAGGTGTGGGCACCGCCGCCGATGACCGACAGGAAGTCGACCAGGCCGGAGGCGGCGAGCCGGCGCGCGATCGCTGCCATGTCCTCCGCCCCGAGGCCGCCCGGGCTGAACTCGTCTCCGGAGATGCGGGCGCCCACGACGAAGTCGCGGCCGGCCCGCCGTCGGATCTCCGCCAGCACCTCGAGGCCGAAGCGCATGCGGTTGTCCAGGCTGCCGCCGTACTCGTCCAGCCGCTCGTTGAAGATCGGCGACCAGAACTGATCGATGAGATGGTTGTGCGCCATCGAGATCTCGACGCCGTCCAGTCCTCCCTCGCGACAGCGCCGCGCCGCCTCGCCGAAGGCCCGGACGAGCTCGATGATCTGCTCGGCGTCCAGCTCGTGGGGCACCTCGCGATGGACGCGCTCGGGGATCTGCGACGGCGCCAGCAGCGCGCCCGGAACGTCGGGGTCGGACTGCGCGCGCCGCCCGAGGTGCGTGAGCTGGGTGAAGACCAGACAGTCGTGCGCGTGCACCGCGTCGGCAAGCACACGGTATGTCGGAATGATGGAGTCGTCGTGGTTGGCGATCTGCTTCCAGGCGGCGGCCGGCGACGACGGATGGACACTCGAAGACCCGCCGAAGATCGTGAGCGCACAGCCGCCCCGCGCCTTGGCCTCGTGGTAGCGTCGGAGGCGTTCGGTCGGCCGGCCGCCCTCCGCCATCGCTTCGGCGTGACCGGAGGAATAGATCCGGTTCTTCAGCGTGACGGCGCCGACCGCGATCGGCGTGAACAGCGACGTGAGCTCGTGGGCCATCATCACCTCCGTCCCGGGCGGCCCGGCTCGATCCAGGCTGTCCGCTAAGATACTCTGCGGCAGTCGGGTGAGGGAGAACGATGAGCAGGTGGCTGACCGTGCAGGATGTGCAACTCGAATGCATCGAGCGAGGGCATGGCCGTCCGATCCTCTGGCTGCACGGCGAGGAGGGCCTCGATCCCGAGGCTCCGGTGCTCGATCGCCTCGCCACCCACGGCCACCTGCTCGCGCCGTCACATCCCGGGTTTGGCCACTCGCCGGAGGCGGCAAGCATCGACGCGGTGGACGACCTGGCCTACCTCTACCTCGACCTGCTGGCGCAGCAGGACGTCCGCGACGCCGTCGTGATCGGCTGCTCGCTCGGCGGCTGGATCGCCGCGGAGATGGCCGTGAAGTGCACGGAGCGCGTGGCCCGGCTGGTCCTGATCGCTCCGCTCGGGATCAAGGTTGGCGACCGTGAGACGCGGGACATCCCCGACATTTTCGCCCTCCATCCCGACGAGGTCCTCCGGCTCCAGTACCACGACCCTGCGCGCGCCCGACTCGATCACGCCGCGCTGTCCGACGATCGGCTGACCGTCATCGCGCGCAATCGGGAGGCGACCGCGCTCTACGCGTGGGAGCCGTACTTCCACGACCCGAAGCTCCGGCGGCGGCTGCACCGGATCACCGTCCCCACGCTGCTCCTGTGGGGCGCCGACGATCGCTTCGTCGCCGCCGACTACTACGGGGCGGCGTACCGAGACGCCATCGCGGGCGCCGGGCTCGAGACGATCGCCGGGGCCGGACACTTTCCGCACCTCGAGCAGCCCGAGGCGGTGGCCGAGCGCGTCCGCGCGTTCGCTCTGGTGTGAAGACGGTCGGACGCCGCGTCAGCGCGCGGCGCTCCGGCCCGACGAGGAGATTGGACATGCGCGCCTGGTTCTTCAGTGAAAACGCGTATCACCTGCTGCCCGACGCGCGGGAATACGACTCGATCCGCGTCAAGCTCCCCAACCGTTACTACGATCCGAAGATCGGCGCCGACCTCTATCACCGGTTCATCGACGAGTGGCTGCTCGCCGAGGAGCTCGGGCTCGAGATCATGGTCAACGAGCACCACCAGACGGCCACGAACGTGAACCCGTCGGCGGCCGTCGTCATGGGCGCCCTGGGGCGGGTGACCCGCTCGGCGCGCCTTCTCATCCTCGGCAACCCCATCGCCAACCGGCGCGAGCCGGTGCGAGTGGCCGAGGAGATGGCGATGGTGGATGTGTACTCGCGCGGGCGCCTCGAGTGTGGCTTCGTCCGCGGCGTGCCCTACGAGATGTCCGCCGGCAACCATCGCCCCACGCACATGATGGAGCGCTTCTGGGAGGCGCATGACCTGATCGTCAAGGCGTGGACGAGCCACGACGGGCCCTTCAACTGGGAAGGGAAGCACTTCCACCACCGCCAGGTGAACATCTGGCCGCGTCCGTACCAGGAGCCCCATCCCCCGATCTGGATCACCGCGCTGAGTCCGAGCAGCGCGCGGGAAGTGGGCGCGCGAGGGTACACCGTGGCCTGCTTCCTGACGGGCTTCGAGGGCACGAAGACGGTGTTCGACAGCTACCGTGAGCGCCGGGCCGAGCTGGGACTGCCGGGCGCTCCGCGCGAGCGCTTCGCCTACGCGGCGCTCGTCTACACCGGCGACACCGACGCGGAAGGTTACGCGGGCGCCCGCAAGCTGATGTGGTACCTGGAGTCGAACAAGGTGCCCCCGCAGTTCACGAGCCCGCCCGGCTATCACCCGATTGCGTCAACGGTGAACGCGATGAAGGGCGCGACACCCGGCATCTACAAGATGTTCCAGAACCCGACCCTCGAGGGGCTCATGGAGCACGGGCTGGTCTTCGCCGGCAACCCCGATTCCGTCTACCGGCAGATCATGCGGATGTACGAGCACGTGGGCGGCTTCGGCCAGCTCCTCATGATGAGCCAGGCGGGCTTCCTCGACCACGAGGAGACGGTGAAGGGGATGCAGATGTTCTCCCGTGAGGTCTATCCCCGGCTGAAGGAATTGTGAGACGCAGGGCTTCTACTGAAAATAGATGTCGAAGCGGGGCGTTGGATAGCCGATCGCCTGCTGATTCGGCTGCACCGGTTGCGACTGGACCGCGGGCGACGTGAAGCACACGCCCTGCGGGCAGTCCGAGTTCGGCACGAACTGATACAGGAGATAGCCGAAGCCGCTCTGGTTCCTGGGATCCGCGAACGGCAGCAAGAAGACGCCGACGAACGGGATCGCGCCGCCTCCCAGGTTCGACGTGAAGTGCCCCGTCACCGTCCCGAACGGAAGGCCCTGGAGCGCAGCAGAGAAATCGATCTGGCCACTGAAGTTTCCGCGCGCGACGACCGTTTCGGGCGTGTCGACCGCCGGCAAGAGGTCCGCCTTCACGATGGTGAACTGTCCGCTGATCGTGCCCAGTCCGGTCGTGAGATTGATGTGATCCGAGCCCGTCACGTTGAGCACGCACGCTGCGCTCGGGTTTCCCGGGAGCGCCGGCGTGCCGGGCAGGGGCGTCGTGAGATCCGGGGTGGGACAGAGCGGGGTGCCCACGGCGGCAAATCCAAGCATCTGCGAGACCCCGGCCTCACGGAACGGCAGTCTGCTCTTCCCAAAAGTAAACTTTGCATTCTCGGTGAGCTCGTACACCTGCGCACCGGCGACACGCCCCTGCGCGAAGGCGGGGGGACTGATGAGAACAAACGCCATAAGACTCGCGAGCGTCACTGCGACCAGTTTCGTCATCGAATGATCCTCCTCTTCGGCCGGCATCATAGCCCCTGCCTAGCCGGCGAGCACGAAAGATGGTCAGGCTCGATCGACGCCGACGAACTCGCTGAGGACGCGCGCCTGCCGAAGCTCTCTGGGTTGTAGCTCGCGCAGGATGGTGCCCTTCTGGATGAGCAGGACACGCTTGGCCAGCTCCGCGATGAATTCGAGATTCTGCTCGACGAGGACGATGGTCAGCGCCTGGGTCTGGTGAAGCCGCTGCAGGACGCCGACCAGCTCTTCGATGATCGACGGCTGGATGCCTTCGGTCGGCTCGTCGAACAGGATCAGCTTGGGATTGCCGGCCAGGCAGCGCGCGATGGCCAGCAGCTGTTGCTCGCCGCCGCTCAAGGCCCCCCCGCGCCGGTTGAGCAGAGGGACCAGGCGCGGAAACGTCTGGAGGATCCCATCGATTCGTTCCTCGGCGCCGCGGCCGACGAATCCCATGCGGAGGTTGTCGCGAACGCTGAGTCCGGGAAAGATTTCGCGTCCCTGCGGCACGTAGCCGAGGCCGCGTCGGGCCCGGACGTACGGGGGTTCGTGAGTGACGTCGACGCCGTCGAAGAGGATGCGGCCGCGCTCGGCGGGAACGAAGCCCATCAGGGTCTTGAGCAGCGTCGTCTTTCCCATGCCGTTGTGGCCGAGGACGCCGACGAACTCGCCGGCGGCGACCTCGAGGCAGATACCGTTGAGGATCGGAATCCGTCCGTAGCGGGCGTGGAGATCGGTGACGCTCAGCACGTCGGTCAGGACCCGCCGTGCTTGCCGAGGTACACGTCGCGCACGGTCGGGTTCTTCATGATCCGATCCATGGTGTCCTCGACCAGCACGGCGCCCTGGTGCATGACGGTGACCGTGCGGGCGATCATCTTGACGAACTGCATGTCGTGCTCCACCACGATGAGCGCGTGGGTGCGGTTGATCTCGCGGACGAGCTCGGCGGTCCGCGCGACCTCGTCGTGCGTCATGCCCGCCGCCGGCTCGTCGAGCAGGATCAGCTCGGGGTTCCCGGCCAGCACCGTCCCGAGCTCGACCCACTGCCGAAGGCCGTGGGACAGCTGGCCGACCGCTCCGTCCGCCAGTGACGTGAGACCGATTCGCTCCAGGATCTCCTCTGCGATCGCCCGGGTCCGTTCGGCCGGATTCATCCGGCGGGCCGACAGCCAGAGGTGCTCGCGAACCGTCAGGCCGTCGAAGAGACTCGGAACCTGGGTCTTCATCCCGATGCCTCGCCGCGCGATGGCGTGCGTGTGATGGCCGGTGATGTCGTGGCCCCGAAACAGAATGCGCCCGGCCGTCGGCTTGAGCTGCCCGGTGAGCAGCTTGAACAGCGTGCTCTTGCCGGCGCCGTTGGGCCCGATGAGACAGCGCAGCTCCCGCTCGGCCAGCGTGAAATCCACACCGCGGACGGCCTCGACACCGCCGAAGCGGATCGACAGTCCGACGGTCTGAAGCACGGCGCCACTCATGCCGGGTCGCGCACGCGCGCGGGGCCGACGGCGCGGGTGCCCAGCCGGCGGAGCGAGGGCACGATGCCGCGCGGCACCAGGAGTACGAAGGCGAGGAAGATGATGCCGAAGATCAGGCTGGTGTTCGCCAGCTGCTGGGTGCCCAGGGTCGTGGCGAGGTATTGCATGATCAGGCAGCCGATGATGGGGCCGACCAGCGTGCCAAGGCCGCCGACGATGACCCAGATGATGATCTGGGAGGTCATGGTCAGGCTGAACACGTTGGGGCTCACGAAGGCCCCCCAGTTGGCGAAGAGACAACCGGCCAGGCCGGCGATGCCGCCGCCGATCGCGAACACGAGGAGCTTGCAGCGCCTCACGTCGTAGCCGAGCAGCTCGCAGCGCGCCTCGTTCTCCCGGATGGCCACCACGACGCGCCCGAAGTGGCTGGCCAGCAATACGTGCAGTCCCACGTACACGACCACCAGACACGCCATGACGAGGTAGAACGTCTCGGTCGGATCGAGGAGACGGCCGGGAAGCCCGGGCACGTTGAGCGTGGGGAGCGACGGCATGCCGTTGAACCCGTTGAGCCGCGCTTTGCCGACACGATACGCGTCCCCGGCGGTGCTGTTCATCAGATTGAAAAAGATCAGCGTCACGCTCAGGGTGATGACGCCCAGATAGACGTCGCTCAGCCGACCGTAGAACATGAAGTAGCCGAGCAGGCCGGCGAAGACGGCCGGCACCACGACCGCGAGGACGGTGGCGAGGGTGCTCTCGCCCGCGTTGATGGCGGTCACGGCGTACGTATACGCGCCCAGCCCGAAGAATGCCGATTGGCCGAAGCACAGGATGCCGCCGTAGCCCCACACGAAGCCCAGGCTGAGAGCGAGAATGCACATGGCCCCGAAAACCGTCAGCTGGAGCAGCCCGAACTGATCGACAAGCTGGGGAACGCCGAGGGCGATGACAAGCATCGCCACGATGGTCAGGACGATGCCGGGGGTGAAGCGACGGCTCACAGACTTCCCCTGAACAGCTTGCCGGTGATGCCATGGGGTAAGACGCGCAGCAAGAGAATGGCCGCAGCCAGCAGACCGGCCTCGCCGATCACGGGCGTCGTGAAGTACGTCAGGAGCTGGTTGACGGAGCCGAAGAGGGCGGATGCTGCTGCCGTCCCCGCCAGGATCGCCGTGCCCCCGCTGATGACGGTGATGAACGCCTTGGCCACGTAGGCCGCGCCCACCGTCGGCAGCACGCCCGAGATCGGCGCGAGGAGGCCGCCGGCCAGCCCGGTGAGCGCGGCGCCCACGCCGAACGTCGTCGCGTACACGCGGGGCGGGCTCACGCCGAGCGCGGCGGCCATGTTCGGGTTCTCCATCGTGCCCCGCGCGATGAGGCCCAGCCTCGTCCGCCGAAGCGCGATGAAGATGACGGCAAGGATCGCCGCGGCGATGCCGACGAGGACGAGGCGATAGAGGCTGATGGTGTACCGCCCGACGCCGACGCTTCCGAGCGGAGCGCCGATGCCCGCCACCGTGTTGCCGAAGATCGTCGTGACGATGCCGATGAAGAAGAGGCTCAAGCCCCACGTGGCGAGCAGCGTGTCGATCATCCGGCCATAGAGGACGCGAATGATCAATCGCTCGGCGATCACCCCGATGACGCCGACGACGAGCGGTGCCACCACGAGCATGGCCACCCAGATATTGACGCCGTGATTGGTGGCCACGATGGCGGCGTACCCGCCGAGCATGAGGAACTCGCCGTGGGCCAGGTTGATGACGCGCATCATCCCGAAGATGATGGCAAGTCCGACGCTGATGAGCACGAGGGTGGCGACGCCGTTCAGGATTTCGAGCATCAGAACGGCGGCGAGGTCCATCGCGCGCGCACTATAGACCCGGGGCACGGGCCAGGCAAGGCACGGCGGCGGTGGCCTACGTCCTGAGCAAGGCCGCTCGTCCTTGACACTCGAAATCGGGGAGGACTAGACTCGGGCCCTCGTAGCCCGAGCGTACGAATTCAAACCCTTCGCCCGGAGGTACTCGATGCGGGTCGACCGTCGGCGATTCCTCAAGGCAGCTGGCGCCACCCTCGGCACAGTGGTGCTCGCCCCGAGCATTGTGCGCGATGCCTTCGCTCAGGCCAACGTCATCAAGGTGGCGGCGATCCACGACCTCTCGGGCGGGCTCGACATCTACGGACGGCCGATGGTCGACTGCCTGAACTTCGCCGTCGAAGAGATCAACGGCGCCGGCGGATTGCTGGGACGTCAGATCAAGCTCATCAGCTACGACGCCCAGTCCAATATCCAGCTGTACACGCAGTTCGCCACCGAAGCGGCCACCAAGGAGCGCGTGGCCGTCGTCCACGCCGGCATCACGTCCGCCTCGCGTGAAGCCATCCGGCCGGTGCTCAAGCGGTTCAACACGCTCTACTTCTACAACACCCAGTACGAGGGAGGCGTGTGCGACCGCAACTGCTTCTGCACCGGCTCCACGCCGGCGCAGAACGTGGACAAGCTGGTCCCGTTCACGCTCAAGAAGTTCGGCAAGAAGGTCTACACGGTCGCGGCCGACTACAACTACGGCCAGATCACCGCCAAGTGGGTGAAGAAATACACCCAGGAGCACGGAGGCGAAGTCTTACAGACGGACTACTTCCCTCTCGAGGTGAGCGACTTCGGTCCCGCCATCACCAAGATCCAGGCGGCGAAGCCGAACTTCGTCATGTCGGCGCTGGTGGGTGGCAACCACATCTCGTTCTATCGGCAATGGGCGGCGTCAGGCATGAACAAGACCACTCCGGTGGCGTCCACGACCTTTGGCAACGGGCTCGAGCAGCAGGTGACCACGCCCGAGGAGCACAAGGGGTATATCGCCTCCCAGAGCTACTTTCAAGAAATCAGCACCGAGGCGAACCAGGCGTTCCTGAAGAAATTTCTCCCGAAGTACGGCACCTCCACCAAGTACGTCACATCCCTGGCCATTCAGACCTATCACGGGATGCACCTGTGGGCGGCGGGGGTGAAGAAGGCCAACAGCATCGACCGGATGAAAGTGATCGAGGCGCTGGAGGGCAACCTGAGCTTCAGCGGCCCGGCCGGCAAGACGGCCATCGATCCCCAGACGCACCACTGCAGCCTCGACGTCTACATCGCCGAGGCCCAGAACCGCGCGTTCAAGGTGCTCGAGAGCTATCCGCAGCAGCCGCCGGCCGACACCGCCGCCGTCTGCAACCTCAAGAAGAACCCCAACGAGAACCAGCAGTACGTCATCGACGTCAAGACATAAGGAGGCTCCCCGTGGCCAGCGCAAAGCTTCCCACTCCGGACGAGCTCAAGGCCGTCGGCCGGCAACTGGGCATGACCCTGTCCGACGACGACGTCAAATTCTTCCTCGAGACGATGGGCGGCAACATCGCCGCGTACCACGCCATCGAGGCCATGGTCGATCCGATGCCTCCGGTCAAGTATCCGCGCACCCCCGGCTATCGCCCCCAGGGCGCCGAGAACAAGTACAACGCCTGGTACTACAAGAGCGAGGTGCAGGGCGCGCCCTCCGGCAAGCTGAAGGGCAAGCGGATCGCGCTCAAGGACAACGTCTGCCTCGCCGGCGTGCCGATGATGAACGGCGCCTCGTCCCTGGAGGGCTACGTGCCCGACGTCGACGCCACCATCGTCACGCGAATCCTCGACGCGGGTGGCACGATCCTCGGCAAGGTGCACTGCGAGTACTTCTGCTTCTCGGGCGGCAGCCACACCAGCTCGGCCGGGCCCGTGCACAATCCGCGAAAGATGGGCTACTCGGCGGGCGGGTCGTCGTCGGGTAGCGCGGCGGCCGTGGCCGCCGGCGACGTCGACATGGCCATCGGTGGCGATCAGGGCGGATCGATCCGCATCCCGGCCGCCTACTGCGGCGTCTACGGCATGAAGCCCACGCACGGCCTCGTGCCGTACACGGGCGTGTTTCCCATCGAGAACACCCTCGATCACACGGGGCCGATGACGGCGACGGTCGCCGACAACGCGGTGCTGCTCGAGGTGCTGGCCGGGCCCGACGGGCTCGATCCGCGCCAGGTCAACGTGAAGACGGCGGCCTACACGAACGCCCTGACCGGGGACGTGAGAGGCATGAAGATCGCCGTCGTGAAGGAAGGCTTTGGCCATCCGAACTCGGAGGCGGACGTCGACAAGCTGGTCCGCAAGGGCGCCGCGACGTTCCGCCAGCTCGGCGCCCAGGTCGACGAGGTGTCGATCCCGCTGCATCTGGCCGGCGCCGCCATCTGGACACCGATCGCCGTCGAGGGGGCGACGTGGCAGATGATGAACGGCAACGGCTTCGGCTTCAACTGGAAGGGCCTGTACGTCACGAGCCTCATCGACGCGCACTCGGCGTGGCGCCAGCGCGCGGACGAGTTCTCCGACACGCTCAAGACGACGATCCTCTTCGGGCAGTACGCGCTGAACAAGTATCGCGGCCACTACTACGCGAAGTCGCAGAACCTCGGCCGCGTGCTACGGGCCGCTTATGACACGGTGCTGAAGGACTACGACCTGCTGCTGATGCCGACGCTGCCGATCAAAGCCACCCCGATTCCCACGCCGGGGGCGCCGCGCATGGAGATCATCCAGCGGGCGTTCGAGATGCTGCCGAACACCGCGCCCATTACCGGGCGGCCTCGGCCTTCGAGAAGGCCGGGGACTGGATGGGCATTCGGCCGTAACCGTCACCGGGGAGCGCATCGGCCGGCGGGCGATGCGCTCCCTGCTCACCGTGTTGGAGTGGCGGCCCGCCTCTCGAGCGCGCCGATGACCTCGGCGGCCGTGGACACCCAACCGAACTTCAGCGCGAAATTCTTCAGAACCGCGGCGTGCAGGTCCGGCATGTACGAGGACACGGCGTCGGAGACCAGGGTGGTCCGGTAGCCCCGCTTGAAGCTTTCCCGGGCCGTCTCCTCGACGCAGATCTGGGTGACCGTGCCCGTGACCAGCACCGACTCGACGTGACGAGCCTTCAGCAGATCGTCGAGATTGGTGTTGTGGAAGGCGCCGTAGCCGAACTTGTCGACGATCGGGTCCCCCGGCTCGGGATAGATCTCGTCGATGATGTCCGAGCAGTCCAGCTCCTTGCCGACGTCGTCGTAGTGGCGCAGAAAGCCCTTCCAGCAGCAGCACACCGGAGGAGCGAGGACCGGTGACCATTCCCACACCAGCGTCCGCTCAGGTCCCGCCACGAACTTCGTGTAGATCACCGGGACGCCCCGCTCGCGACAGGCGGCAAGGAGCCGCTGATGCACGGCAATCGTCGGCCGCGACTCGGGAACTTCCAGCGGGGCCCCGACCCGGACGAAGTCGTTCTGCATGTCCACGATCACGAGTGCTGAGTGGGCGAACCGATCGATCGTCATCCACAGGACCTCCCGAGAGCTGGCGCGAGACCACCCGATCCCGGACGCTCATGTTACCGCGGTTGGATCGATTACTCTGTAGGTCAGTGGGCGAGAATATTTCCAACCCGATTCCACACGTCCAGGCCGGTTCGCGCAGCGCACGAGCGCGACGGCGCGCCGGCGTGGAAATAAAGCCCACGGGGCGGCACCTCGCGACGCTCTCGCTGACCGCCCTCGGGGTCGTCTACGGCGACATCGGCACCAGCCCTCTCTATGCCTTCCGGGAATGCTTCAGCCCGGAGTATGGCTTGGCGCCCACGGTGTCCACCGTGTACGGGCTGCTGTCATTGATCGTCTGGTCGCTGATCTTGATCGTCAGCATCAAGTACATCGTGTTCATCATGTGTCTGGATAATCACGGCGAGGGCGGCATCCTCGCCCTCCTCGCGCTGCTGTTGCAGCGGCGACGTCGAGGTGTCCTCATCGCGCTCGGACTCTTTGGCGCGGCGTTGCTCTATGGCGACGGCGTCATCACGCCGGCCATCTCCGTGCTCAGTGCCATCGAGGGCCTGGCGGTCTCCACTCCGCAGCTCTCGCGCTACGTCGTTCCCTCCACGCTGCTGACCCTGTTCCTGTTGTTCTTCTTCCAGAGGTACGGGACGGCATCGATCGGCGCCGTGTTCGGGCCGATCATGCTCGTGTGGTTCGTGCTGATCGGGGCGCTCGGCGCCGGCGAGATCGTCCGGAACCCCGCCATCCTGCTCGCGCTGAATCCCTGGTACGGCGTGTCGTTCTTCCTCGAGCACGGTCTCGCCAGCCTCCTCGTGCTGGGCGCGGTCGTGCTCGCCGTGACGGGGGCCGAGGCTCTGTACGCTGACATGGGGCACTTCGGCCGAGGCCCGATCCGCCTGGTGTGGTTCGGGCTGGTGTTCCCCGCGCTGCTGCTCAACTACTTCGGACAGGGCGCGCTCGTGCTGCGTGTTCCGGACGCGGTCCACAACCCGTTCTATCTCTTGGCGTCGCGCCACGTTCTCTATCCGCTCGTCGCAATCGCCACCCTCGCCACCGTGGTCGCCTCGCAGGCCCTGATCTCCGGCGCGTTCTCGCTGACCCAGCAGGCGGTGCAGCTGCATTACAGCCCGCGTGTCGCAATCATTCACACCTCGCGCGCCGAGGCGGGGCAGATTTACATCCCCGCCGTCAACACGGCTCTCATGATCGGCTGCCTCCTTCTCGTCCTTGGTTTCAAGTCGTCGAGCGCCCTCGCGGCCGCCTATGGCATCGCCGTGACGGGAACGATGGCCATCACGAGCATCTTGTTCTACGTCATCGCACGTCATCGCTGGCAGTGGTCGGCCTGGCGCGCGGGCGCCCTGGCTGGGGTATTCCTCACGATCGATCTCGCGTTTTTCGGCGCCAACATCGTCAAGACGGCGCGGGGCGGCTGGGTGCCGATCGCAATTGCGGCCGCCATCTTCCTCATCATGACCACGTGGAACCGCGGGAGAGAGCTGCTCCAGGGGATCCTGGGCCAGGCGGCGCTGCCCTTGGATCGCCTCATTGCGGAAGTCAGGCGCACGAAGCCGCCGCGTGTGCCCGGAACCGGCCTCTTCCTGGCGCCGACCGTCGACGCCGCCCCCCTCGTTCTGCAGCATCATCTGACGTACAACAAGGCGTTGCCACAGGAGATCGTCCTGCTCTCGATTACCACTGAGGAAGTGCCCGAAGTGCCGCGGGCCGAGCGCGTCACGAGCGAGACGCTCGCCGAGGGTTTTTACCGGGTCCACGCGCGCTATGGCTTCATGGAGAAGCCCGACGTCCAGGACATCATCGCGATCTGTAGGGAGCGCGGGATGAAGCTGGATGTCGACGATACGACCTACTATCTCGGCCGCACGGAGTTACTGCCGACGGGACCAGTCCCGATGATGCGATGGCGAAAGCGACTCTTCGCCTTCATGGCGCGCAATGCCAGCTCGACGACCGACTTCTTCAACATTCCGCCCAACCGCGTCGTCGAACTGGGGGCACGCCTCGAGTTCTGAGTCGCTAGGCGCATCCCATGGCATAGACCTGAGTGGCCCCCGCCGGCAACGGTCGTTCGGTCCAGCTCTCGCCGCCATCCTGACTGGCGAACACCTCGCCGCCGCTGGTCGCACAGTGCATCCGCTTCGGCTGTCGCTCGTCGAAGGCGATGGCGAACATGGTGGTCTTGGGCTTGACGCCCATGTCCACCCGAGTCCAGCTCGAGCCGCCGTCCTTGCTGCGGAACAGGACGCCGACGTCGCTCTGAAAACCCGCCCCGGCGGCCACCCAGATGGTTTTCGGATCACCTGGGACCTCGCGGATGTCACGGCAATAGGTCTGGCCCTTGGGATTCAGCGGCTCGAGCCGTGCGCTGGCCCAGTGCCCGCCCTGGTCCGTGCTGCTGAACAGGCCAGCGCGGCCGATCGCAAAGACGGTCCCCGGACGCCAGCGCCCGACGAGCACGCCGTGCATATCCACGGTGTCATCGTTGACGTACTGCCCATGGCTCATGTTCTCCCAGTGCTCACCGCCGTCGAGGCTACGGATGACACCGCCGACTTCGATGGCGCCATAGACCTCATCGCGATTGGCGGGATTGACCGCCAGCCCGAGCACACGCTTGGCCGGGTTGGCGCCGGGCGCCACGGTGACTTCGGGAAAGCGGACGGTCACCGGAAGCTGTTGCCAATGCTCGCCGCCGTCGTCGCAGCGGAAGATCTCGCAGTTCTCATAACCTGCGTACAGCACCTTGCCGTCGTGGGGATCGAACGACAGCGACCACACGGGCAACCCGTGGTCCGCAATGTCGAGCTTCTCCCAATGCTCTCCGTGATCCGTGCTGCGGTAGGGGCCGTGCTGCGTCCCGACATATATGGTGCCGGCTTCCTCCGGGTGAGTGGCGATGGCCCGGATGGTGGGTTCCTCGGGCAGCCCATGAGTCAGCTTCTCCCAGCGGTCATCGCCGACGGCCATGCGATAGAGGCCGGATTGGACCGGGCGGCCCGGAGCGGTCTCGCCCGCGAGACCGACGTATATAGAGGATGAGCGCTGGATCGTCATGGCGTGCTCCTCACCGCGATGGGGCTCGCTTCACGTACACCGTGTCGTCTTTCACCTGTACCGAGTAGGTGGGCACGTCATCGGCCACGGGCCCACTCAGCAGCTTGCCGGTGCGCACGTCGAACGTCGCGAAGTGCAGCGGGCACTCGATGACGTAGCCTTCGAGCGTCCCTTTCGACAGCAGCGCCTGGCGATGACCACAGGCATCCCGCAGGGCGTAGAACACACCCTCGACGTTCGCAATCAGCACTCGCTCACGGTCGACGACGCGCCACTTCATCGCCCCCGGCGAGAGCTCGGACGTCGTGATCACTGGCACGAAGGTGTTCGTGGCTCAGTCCAGCTTGAAGCCGAACAGCCGCGCGGCGTTCTCCGAGGTGATCTTGCGGAGATCCGGCTCGGGAACCCCGGCAAACATGCGGCTCAGGAAGTCCCGGGACTTCGGCCACGTCGACTCGGCGTGCGGAAAGTCGCTGCCCCACAGCATGGTGTCCACGCCGATCGCGTCGCGGAGCTGGACGCCGAGGTCGTCCTCCATGAATTCCACGAACATGTTGCGGCGCCAGTAGTCGCTCGGCAGCAGCCCTTCCTTCGACCTCCAGCCCTTGGTGAACACCGGCCGCTCCCGGTACGTGAAGTCCATCTGCTTCAGCCAGTGAGGGATCCAGGCGGCCTCGTGCTCGACCGAGCCGACCCTCAGCTTCGGATATCGATCGAAGACGCCCGCGAAGATCATCGCGCCCAGCGAGTAGCGCACCCAGTAGTCCGTGGTGGAACGGCCCGCGCCGGTGAGCTCGCCGAGGTTCATCGTGAACTCGCAGCCCGGGACGCCGCCGCGTGGCGTGCCGATGTGCAGCAGCAGTGGGAGCCCCAGGTCTTGCGCGGTCCACCACAGGCGGTCGTAGATCGGATGACGATACGGGCGGTCGGCCAGCGGAGAGACGGGGATGAAGGCGCCGACCAGCCCGAGCCTGGCGCAGCGCTCGAACTCCAGCGACGCCTCCTCGACGTCGTCCACGTTGAGCATGGCGATGCCCTTGAGCCGATCGGGAAAGGGCTTGCAGAAGTCGGCGATCCAGTCGTTGTAGACGCGGCAGATGGCCGAGAGCATGGCGCTGTCAGGGATGCGGTACCAGAAGAGCCCCTGGCTCGGCTGCAGGCACGAGCCCCACACGCCGTCCATCTCGTTCTCCTTGACCATCGCCTGGGGATCGTAGGCGCCGAGCCGGACGTCTTCCCACGTGCCGAGGAAATCGATCTGCGACGGATCCTCGAACCGCTGTCCGGCCTGCATCACGGCGCCCAGGGTGCCGGCCTGCTGACCGTCGATGAGCCAGGCGTCGAATTTGCGGCCCGTGGGCGTCTCCAGCCGCGCCAGACGCGGGGCCCGCTCCCGGAATTTGGGCTCGATCCGGGTCGTGTAGAGGTCCGGCGGCTCGACGATGTGAGAATCGGCCGAGATGAGCTTGTGCGTCAGCATCGCAACTCTCCTTCCGGTCAGGACGGCAGCCCGTAATACGCCGCGCAGTTGTCCCACAGGATCTTGCGCTTGCTCTCCTCGGAGATCGGCAGTCGCAGAAATGACTCCACCGCCCGCGGGAACTTCGAGTCGCCGTGCGGAAAATCCGTCGAGAAGACGATCCGATCGTCACCGATGGCGTCGATGACGTGCTTCACCGGCTCCTCGTCACACTCCACCGACACGAAGCACTGCCGCTTGAAATACGCGCTGGGCGCCATCGTCAGCTCGCGCGCGTAGACGTCGCCCAGCCATTCCCAGTGCTCATCCATGCGCCAGAGCAAGAAGGGCACCCAGCTACAGTTGCCCTCGAGGAAGGCCACGCGCAGCCTCGGATGCTTTTCTAGAATTCCGCCCGCGCAGAAGGCGCCGACGGCCAGCATCTGCTCGACCGGGTGGGAGTAGATGTGCTTCAGCATCGTGTTGGCGCCGAACTGCTCGCCCACCTGCCGCAGCTGCGACCCGGACCCCTCGTGGAACCCCAGCGGAACCTCGAGCTCCTCGAGCGCGGCCCACAGCGGCTCGTAGTACGGATCGTGCCAGTTCCGCCCGTTCACCTCGTTCGGCCGCAGGAACATCGCCCGGAAGCCGAACTCCCGCACACAGCGCCGGGCCTCCGCGACGCCATCGTCGACGTCGAACGGCGAGATCATGCCGGCGCCGAGCAGACGCTCGGGATTCTCCTGGCAGAACTCGTGAAGCCAGTCGTTGTATGCGCGCGCCATGGCCGCGGCCAGCCGCGGCTCCATGTCCGGGATCGTCAGGGCGAAGAGCCCGCGCGAGGGATAGACCACCGCCACGTCGATACCCTCGATGTCCATCGCCTCGAGCTGCACCTTGGACGTCCAGCCCCGCTCGGCGTACGGCCGCCAGCGCTCCTGATTCAGCGCGTAGTTGCGCCCCTGCCGTCGCTTGCTGCGATCCGCGTTGATGGCGAGCCGGCCCCACGGCTGGCCGGCCAGGGCGAGGCGGAGGTCGCCTTCGTCCTCGGTGAGGCCGACCGGCGCGCGATCCCGGAAGGCGGGATCGATGTACCGCGGCCAGAGATCGGGGGGCTCGATGATGTGGATGTCGCTGTCGAGGATCCTGAACGCGCCGTGCGCCATGGTCACCTCCGTGCGCGGGCACCGTAACCCCCGCCCCCGTCGTTGTCAAAGGCGTCGGCGGAGCGTGGATATAATGCACCCCGCCATGGACGCACGGACCGCTGACGCGCTGCACACGATCTTGCCGATCGCCGGCTGGGGCGAGGAGCGCGCCCGCGCGGTCGAGATCACCGGCGACACCGACCCGATCTTGCCGACGCCGTTCCGCATCGGGGAGACGAGTGCCGCCACGCTCGCGGCGGTCGGCCTCGCCGTCTCCGAGCTGTGGGCATTGCGCACGGGGCGTCACCAGCAGGTCGCGGTCGACACCCGCCAGGCCACCGCCTCGCTCCGCAGCGGGCATTACATGAAAATGGACGGGGCGCCCGTGTCGACGGAGCGCAACGCGGTGATGGGCGTCTATCCGGCCAGGAACGGCCGCTGGAGTTATCTCCACTGTAATTTCCCGAACCATCGCGCCGCCGCCCTCCGCGTCCTTGGCGTGCCGGAAGATCGCGAGGCCGTGCGTCAGGCGGTGGCGAAATGGGACGCGCTCGAGCTGGAGGAGGCGATCATCGCCGCGAAAGGCGCCGGCGGCATGGTGCGCACCATGGACGAGTGGGCCAAGCACCCGCAGGCCGCCGCCATCGCGTCGCTGCCGCTGATGGAGATCGTCAAGATCGGTGACAGCCCGCCGGAAACGCTTCCCGACGGCGATCGGCCGTTGTCCGGCGTCCGCGTGCTCGACCTGACACGGGTCCTCGCGGGGCCGACCTGTGCCCGCACCCTCGCCGAGCATGGCGCCGACGTGTTGAAGATCACGGGCGCGCACCTTCCGAATCTCGGCTACCAGGAATACGACACGGGCCACGGCAAGCTCGCAGCATATCTCGATCTGCGCGAGCCGAAAGCTCTCGAGACGCTGCAAGGGCTCGTCCGCGAGGCTGATGTGTTCTCGCAAGGCTACCGGCCGGGCACGCTCGGCGACCGCGGGTTCTCGCCGGAGGCTCTGGCGCGACTGCGGCCGGGCATCGTCTTCGTCTCGCTGAGCGCCTTCGGTCACGTCGGGCCGTGGGCGTCGCGCCGCGGCTTCGACACCGTCGTGCAGACGGTCAGCGGCATCACCGCACGCCAGGGCGACCTGTTCCCCGGCTCAGCACCGGGCCCGCAATTCTATCCGGTGTCGGCGATCGACTATTTGACCGGCTATCTGATGGCGTTCGGCGCGATGGTGGCCCTCGCCCGCCGCGCACGTGAAGGCGGCAGCTGGCTCGTGCGAATCTCGCTCGCGCAGACGGGGCGCTGGCTGGTCGGCCGCGGCCAGGTGCGGCAAGCCGCGCTCGAGAACGTGCCGAAGGAATTCACGCCCGCGGAGCTGGAGCGCTGGACGATCGCAAGCGACACGCCGGCCGGTCGACTGCACCATCTCGGGCCCGTGGTACGCCTCTCCGAGACGCCGCCGCGCTGGGCCCGCCCCTCGGTCCCGCTCGGCTACCACGAGCCGGTGTGGCCGGCGCGGGCCACGTAACCGGGCACTCGCCCCTTTGAAGGGTCTGGGTGGCTCAGAATTTGCGCGCGCAGTTCCCGCGGGTGTTACCGACTGAGGTCTCGGGAGAAAGAGAGGCGAATCATGCGGAGCCTGATGGTCGAGGTACTCGTTCTCTCCGGCGTGAGTCTACTGACCTTCGCGACGATCGCCGATGCTGCTGCGCCAGCGCCGGCTGATTTCGACATCTGCAACAGAGAGGCACACGCTCGAGCAGCGAGCCCGAGCGCGGCGCCAGCGACGGGAGGCGATACCGCTACGAAGCCTGGCCCGGTGAGCCCGAGCGCGGCTTCGTCTGCTTCTGATGATTTGTCTCGTGGTATGGCGGCTGCTGGCCACGCCGACCCGGCGTTCAAGCACGCCTACATGGAGTGTATGAAGCGACGGGGGTTCTGATAACCAGCACTCGATAGGACGGCCAAGCGAACACATCACGCCGCCTCGTGCGCCATGAATCTCCCGAGCCGGCTCCGGAGAAAGAGTCGCGCGCGGTGGGTCCGGGTCTTCACGTTGACGATCGTGAGGCCCAGGGTGTCGGCGACCTCGCGGGTCGAGAGACCCTCGACGTCGCGCAGCACAATGACCGCGCGGTAATCGATCGGCAGCGCAGCGATGGCCGCCGTCAGCGCCTTCCGCAGCTCCGACTGGAGCGCGGGGTCCTCCACGCGCGCGGACCAATCCGCTTCGCGGCTGCCATCGTCGTCGAGCATGGCGGTAAACTCGTCGAGCGAGATATCGGTACGTCGTCGACGGATCTTCTGACAGGCCCCGTTCGCGACGATCCGGTACAGCCAGGAGGCGAATGCGGATTCACCTCGGAACGCGCCGATCTTGCGAACGACCGTCCACAGTGCATCCTGCACGACTTCTTCCGCATCGGCGCGATTGCCGGTGATACGAATCGCCAGCCGGTACGCCTGATCGCCGTACGTCGTGACGAGACGCTCAGCAGCAGTCGGTTCACCCTGGCGGAGCGCCTCGAGCAGGGCATGATCGCGATCCACCGGTCGAGAGACGGGCGCTCGTGCTCCGGGCGTGCGATCCGTTGGTCCCATCACGAATGTGCGCATGGCTGCCCTCTTTCGCGGAATGCTCATGACGACGATCGCGAGCGGCTTGCCACGCTCGATCCACGCCCGGCCCTGGCTCGCTCGACCGCGTGCAGGAGAAGTCGCCGCTGCGCCTGCCTGAGGAGCTGCCAGCCGACGAGCGCGGCGATGATGATGACGAACATCAACGAAATGCCGAAACTCGAGGCGAGCTCGGCGACGTCGTGGGTCAGCAGGTATCCGAGCCCGATCCAGCTCCCCGCCCAGACGGCGGCGCTCACCACAGCCCCCGGCAGAAATCGGCTGACGCCCGTCCCCGCCGCTCCCGCCAACCCCGCGGCGATCGGGTTCAATTCGGGGAGGAACCGGGCGATGAGCTGAAACAGCTGTCCGTGAGCGAGTCGGAGATGCGAGGCGCACTGAACGTGGGTCCGCGCCTTGGGCACCAGACGGGCGAGCAGATCGAGCGCCCGGCTGCCGCGCCACCGTCCGAGGAGGTACCACGTCAGGTCCGCGCAGAGGGCCGCGGCAATCGAGACGGCCAGGGTCACGACACCACTCAGGCTGCCGCCGCTTCCCGCCAGCGCACCAGCACCGAGCAGGGCTGGCACCACGGGGATCGGCACCCCGCCCTGGTTGGCGAGAACCCAGAGGAAGAGCGCCAACTCCGCCCAGGGCACAGCCGCGATGACTGACGGCGTCACGGTTGCCGTTCCTCTTGGGAGGACTCGGTCACCAGGCAGAGCCGGCAGATCCGAGGATCGAGGCCGGCGCTGAACGAGCGGAGCGCTGAGCGAGAGAGTCCGGAGAGCGCCGCCATCTCGATGTCCGAGAGGCGAAGGCCAGCCGCCCAGACCGTCTCGCGCGGGGTCGTGAAGAATCGCTCGCGAAAGGACTCATCCGTGAGCAGCTTGCCGAGCGTCTGTTCCACCGCCTGCTGGCTCATCGCGCATCTCCCACAGACCGACTTTGCATACGGCAGGCCGGACCTGCCGATTCGACGTAACTGGGCGATGCGAGAGCGTTCCTGGAGAACGCGGGCAGCGCGAAGAATCACAGACTGGTGTGGCGCTAAACGATCGGCTGTATCAACGCATACAGACTGTATCGAACGATACGGTGACTGACGTACAGCGAACGGAGCGGAAAACTACTGAAAGGGCAGGCCGAGTCGCTTCAGCTTCGTATAGAGCCGCATCCGGGTGATCCCGAGCGCGCCCGCCGCGGCCGTCTTGTTGCCCTTGGCGTTCGCGAGGGCGGCCGCGATCGCGCGTCGTTCGAGCTCCTGAAGGGTCGCCGCCGCCGCATCGTGATTCGCGACGGCAAGGGACGCCTCGCCGGATGGGAGCTGCGACCGGATAAGGCCGAGCTGGGCGGCGGTGATGAGCCCGCCGTCCGAAACGATCAACGCTCGCTCGATGGCGTTCTGGAGCTCCCGGATGTTACCGGGCCACGCGTATGTCACCAGCAGCTCCCGAGCGTCGCGGCTCAGCCCCGGCTGCCCCTTGCCCATCCGCTCGCCCAGGCGGCGGACGAACTCCTGGGCGAGGAGCACCACGTCCTCGCCGCGCTCGCGCAGCGGCGGCAGGTGAATCGGGAACACGCTGAGCCGGTAGTAGAGATCCTCGCGGAACTGGCCGCGCGCCATGGCGTCGGTGAGGTTCCGGTTGGTGGCAACGATGAGGCGGAAGTCGGCCTTGAGCGTCACGGTGCCGCCGACGCGCACGAACTCGTGCTCCTGGAGGACGCGGAGAAGTTTCGCCTGGACGCTCACCGCGAGCTCGCCGACCTCGTCGAGAAACAGTGTGCCCCCGGCGGCAAGCTCGAAGCGGCCCGGCTTCCGCCTGTCCGCTCCGGTGAAGGCGCCCCGTTCATGACCGAAGAGCTCCGACTCGATGAGCGCTTCTGACAGCGCCGCACAGTTGATGGCGACGCAGGGGCCGTCGGCGCGACGGCTGGCATAGTGGATCGCCTGGGCCACCAGCTCCTTGCCCGTGCCGCTCTCGCCGGTCAGGAGCACGGGGGTCTCCTCTGGAGCGACCCGCGCGGCCCGCTCGAGCGCCTCGCGCAGGCTGGGGGCTTGGCCGAGGATCCGGCCGAACCCGTACTGCTCGCTGAGAGCGCCGTGCAGTCGCTGGACTCGCCGCTCGAGCTGCTGCGCCCGCACCTCGGCAACCGCGAGCCGGCGCTGTTCCTCGGCCAGCCGCTGGTGCTGGATTGCCACGACCACGTGTTGGGCAATCTCCTCGACGACCTCGAGATCGCTCTTGTCGAACCCGTCGGGCTGCCGCTTGGCGAAGGCGAGGAGCGCACCCACCTTGTCGGCGAAGATCAAGGGCACGGCGACGAACGAGCGGATCCCGTCCTCGAGGATTGTCCGGTCGGCCGGATACGCGAGGTCGAGCTCGCTCTCGCAGTCCCGCATCAGCACCGGCTCGCGGGCCAGCAGGCGGGCGGCGAACGAGAAGTCCTCGAACCGCGCCTCGTCTCGCACCGGCCGGCCCTCGGCGACGAGCAACCATCGCTTCATGCCGTCGGATTCGAGGAGGGAGGTGGCCATGATGTCGAAGTCGAGGACGAGCCGGACCGCGGCAGCCAGCCGGTCGAAGATCTCCGCCACATTCAGGCTCGTACCGAGGACGCGCGCCACCTCCGGCACGACCCGCAGCCGCTGGCTCCGCCGGCGCTCCGTGTGGACCAGCACGATGCTCTCGATGACGGGACCGATGACGTCCGCGATTTGACGGCCGGTCGCGAGGTGAGCCTCGGTGTAGACATCCGGGACCGTACTGCCGACGATGAGTGCGCCGATGACCCGCTCGACGCCCATGAGCGGCAGCGCCATCCATGCGCGCAGCCCCGCCTGTGGGACGCCGGGGACGGCGGTCCCCGCCATGCCGCGGGCATCGCTCTGTGCGTCTCGGACGAACTCGGCCTGCCCCGCAAAGACACACGATGAGACGGCTTCGGCGATGGAATACCGGTTGGCTCGAGCCAGAGAGAGGGTGTAGCGGCCATCGGCGCGCGCCGCATCGCCGGCAGCATGCTCCGCGAAGACCGAGAAGGTACGTCCTCCCTCATCCAGGTAGAGGACGGTCACTCGGTCGTGGGGGATCAATCCGTGGAGCTGCGCAGAGAGACCCTGGAGGAACCCGCCAGGGTCGAACTCGGGTGTCATCGCGCGAGCCCGCGCCGCGACGGCGCCGACGATACCGCCCAGGTCGACCTCAGCTTCCGCCACGCCGTAATTGTACGACCGACCGCATCATGCGTTCCTGGGGTTCCGAGAAGCCGACTTTCCCCCATGCGTGGGGCCCCATCCCCTCCGTTCTGGGGCCCAAAGTCCCCGCCACGGGGGTAGACGGCCGTTGGTGACGATGTTTCAATTTTTTTAGGCACAGGAGTAATGATTTCGTAGTCGCCCCCCAGAGCGCCTTGACGCTAAGGGGGCGAAGCCTGACGCCAACGAGCGCGCCCGCGCTCACTTTCAACGATCTGACCCAGCCTTTGGCCGCGCCGCTGGGGCCGCCAGATCCGCTCGAAGAGCCCAACGTTCCCTGCCAAGCCACACGAGGACAGTTCGCAGACGCCATGATTTGACGTCGATCTCACCCGTTGTACTGCGGAGCATTTACTATGTGGACGCCGCTCGAATCCCACCGCTCCTCTCGGTCCCATCGCCGCCCGAAGCCATGGTGGCTGCTTGCAATCCTCCTCGGCATCGCCACGCCTCTCTGGGCGCAACAACTTCCCGAGCCAGGGACCTGGCGCTCCGTCGCGGATCTGAACCAGTCGCGCGCGGGGCACACCGCCACGCTGCTCGCGAACGGCACCGTCCTCGTCGCGGGAGGCAAAGACGGTTCAGGCCATGCCTTGGCTAACGCGGAGATCTTCGATCCATCGACGGGGCAATACACGTCGATTTCGGCCGTTATGCCGACGCCTGTCTGGGGCCACACTGCCACGTTGCTCGCTGACGGCGCGGTCCTGATCGCTGGCGGGCGTGATGACTCGGGCCTGCCGGTTGCCTCCGCCCAGCTCTTCGATCCCTCCTCCGGCGCATTCACCTCCGTCGGCTCCCTGACCACGCCGCGCGGCGCGCACACCGCCACGCCGCTCCGCAACGGCAGGATCCTCATTGCCGGTGGCTCAGACGGTCGAAACGCGCTGGCTTCCCTCGAAATCTATGACCCGGCAACTCGCACCTTCTCATCGGCGCCTGGCACCATGCTCGTGCCACGCGAGAGTCACACGGCGACCTCGCTGGCCAACGGACGAGTCCTGATCGCGGGCGGCTCGAATGCCTCGGGCGCTCTCGATGCGGCAGAACTCTACGACCCCGCCGGCGGCACGATCACGGCGGCGGGCCCGCTCAACGCCCCGCGCACGCTGGCCAGCGCCGCTCTTTTATTGGACGGCACCGTGCTCGTGGCCGGCGGCCAGGCCACGGGCAACGTCGACCTCAACTCCGCTGAAGTCTACGACGCCGCGACCAATACCTTCACGTTGCTCCCCGCGCTGATGACCACCGCGCGCAGCGCGCACACTGGCGTACGCCTGCCCCACAACGGGAAAGTGCTGCTGGTAGGTGGAACCAGCGCCGGGCAACTCGTCCCGACCGCCGAGGTGTATGACCCGGTCACGTCGAGCTTCCGGCAGGTTGGCTCGCCCATCATCGCCCGCCAACTTTTCAGCACCAACTCTTTCGCCGAGCCAGACCTCGGGATCCTTCTCATGAGCGGCGGCCTCGACAGCGCTCAGAGTCCGCTCGCATCCTCGGAAGTCTTCTACTACCCCACGCTGCGGAGCGACAAGCCCGACTACTCGCCCGGCGACGTCGTCACGCTGATGGGGGAGGGATGGCGGCCGAACGAAGCGATCAGCATCAATATCCATGAGTCGAGCGGTGATCCGGACACGAAGCTCACCGCGACCGCCGACGCCCACGGCGCGTTCACGAATAGCCAATTTGGGGTCAACTCGTCGGATAGCGGCGTGCGCTTCCTCGCGACCGCGATGGGTCAGGCGTCCGGTTGGACGGCGCAGACGACATTTACAGACGGCAACGTGAAAGCGATGGCGGCGCCAAGCGGCACGACGTTCACGCTGACGAAGAGCACCTTCTCGTCGAATGCCACGTGTAGCGGCACCCCGAACTCCACCACCACGGTAACGGGAGTCAACTCGACCTCGGGCAATACGACCGGCGGCGTCAACCCCGGCGAGTCA
>QHSB01000229.1 GCA_003220335.1 Candidatus Rokuibacteriota bacterium | reverse complement strand
CGGCGAGGCGCAGATGCTCGCCATCGCCCGCGCGCTGATGTCGCGCCCGCGCTTCCTCATGCTGGACGAGCCCAGCCTCGGCATCATGCCGCGGATGGTCGACCAGGTCATGGACTCGCTGCGCCGGCTGCACGAGACGGAGGGGCTGACGATGTTCCTCGTCGAGCAGAACGTGCCGGCCGCGCTCGACCTCGCCGACCGCGGCTACGTGTTGCAGACCGGGCGCGTGGTGCTGGCGGGCCGGAGCGACGAGCTGCGCGGCAGCGACCTGGTGCGCCGCGCGTACCTCGGGATGTAGCCGCGCTACACGCGCGCCATCACCCGGCGGGCGAACGCCTCCGCGACGGCCCACTTCTCGCCGACGCCGGTGGCGAACATGAGCTCGGCCAGCCCCTCGCGCTCCAGCGCGCGCACGCGCTCGACCAGCTCGTCGGCGGTGCCGACGAGGCAGGTGGCCCGGAGCAGGTCGGCGTCGATCAGCTCGGCCTCGCCGGGGTGCAGGCGCGTGTAGTGGAACTCGTGGGTGCGGAAATGACGGCGCTCGGGCGGCGTCTTCTCGACCAGCGCGCAGTAGCGCTTCCAGATCGGCCGCAGGAACGGCGGCGGCTCGATCCCGCGCTCGTGCACCTCGTCGTAGAAGTAGTAGACGCTGGCCATGACGTTCGGCCCCACGGTGCGCACGATGCGCTCGGAGTCGACGCGCTCGCCGGGCTCGAGGAGGGCGACGTTCGTGAGCGCGCAGGTGTGGAATGAGGTCAGCGCGCGACCGGCGCTCTCCGCGCCGCGACGCGCGTGGGCCAGGGCCTCGGCCACCGGCACCCCGCGCGGCGGGATGGCGAAGACGAGGCCGTCGCCGTGCTTGCCGGCCAGCTCCATGGCGCGGGGGCCGAAGCCGGAGACGTAGAGCGGGATTCGTGGCTCCAGGTTCACGTACTCCCGCTCGTGCATGAGCATGGTGATCGGCCGCGTGACGCCGTTGAAGGTGTAATCCACCACCTCGCCGCGCAGCAGCGCGCTCAGCACGCGCAGATACTCGTCGTACTCGGCGATGCGCATGGGACGCTGCCCCATCGTGCGCATGGCCGTGTTGCCGGTGCCGACGGCGAGGTGCACGCGTCCCGGGGCGAGGCGGTTCAGCGTCGCGATCGCCGCCACCTGAACGGGCGGGATCCGCGTGCCGCAGATCGCGGTGCCGGGGCCCAGACGCAGTCGCGTCGTCTGCCGGGCCGCCAGCGCCAGCACGGCGTAGCAGTCCGAGAACAGCAGCTGGCTGTCGGTCACCCAGACCGAGTCGTATCCGAGCGTCTCGGCGTGGTTGAAGAAGCCGATCTCGTCGACGTTCGCCATGACGCAGATGCCGAAGCGCATGGTCCTGACCTCACGTGGTGAGCAATGCAGTATAGTGGCCGCCGGGGAGGGCCCATGTCAGGCGTGATGCGGTACGTCCTCGTTCTGTGCGCCGCCATCTCGGTCATCGTTGCCGCCGTTCCCGCCGGTGCCGGGGTCATCCGCGGCGTCGTGGTGTTCACCGGAGCGCTGGAGCAGAAGAAGCTCCCGGTCACCATCGATCAGTATATCTGCGGGAAGGAAAAACAAGCCGAGGACCTCCTCGTCGGCGCGCAGCGGGGCGTCAGGAACGCCGTCGTGTGGCTGCAGACGCCGCCGCCGGGCGCCCACTGGCCGAACGCCCCGGTCAGGGTGGAGATGGACCAGAAAGCGTGCTCGTTCGTGCCGCGCGTCGTCCTGGTGCCGGTCGGGGGCACGGTGGAG
>QHSB01000228.1 GCA_003220335.1 Candidatus Rokuibacteriota bacterium | reverse complement strand
GGCCAACCTCTGCCAGGAAGCGCCGCACTGGAGCTTCGTCGTGGACGTCACGGTGGAGAACTCGAAGACCGCGCCGCCGGGCACGCGGATCGAGCAAAGTCCGTGGCAAGGGCCGATGGTCCTCTCGACCATGTGGGTCGACCCGCGCCTGGGCGAGAAATATCCTCGCGGCAACTACTGCACGCGGGGAGCGCGCTACGGCGTGCATTCGAGCGAGGAGAACTTCCGCAATCCGTTTTACGGCAGGGTGACGTTCCTTGCGTACTTCACCGGCGGCGTGCGCGCGTGGGACATCCGCGAGCCGCAAGGGCCGGTCGAGGTGGGCTTCTATGTCCCGGAATCCAATGCCAACACCACCCAGCCGGACGGCTACATGACGAACAACGTCGAAGTCGACAATCGCGGATTCATCTACGCGACTGACCGCAACGGGTCCGGGCTCGATATCCTCGAGCTGCGCGGGAAGGCGAAGAGCATCGGCCTCGGCACGAGTGGCCACGACGGCGACGACGAAGAATGAGCTGAGCTGATCCAGTCTTCGTGGCGAAAGGCGGCCTCCGGGCCGCCTTTTCATTTCCCCTGAATCGGCCCGGTGGCAGGCGCCTAGCCCAGGCTCCCGCGGCGCACGATCGTCCGCCGCAGCGCCGTGCGATAGACGACGCACGGCGATTGCGCTACCGTAGCGTCGCTGGAGAAGGGGCGCGAGGACAGGACCGGCGGCAAACCGCAAGGAGTCCGGCCATGCCGACTTACATCGTCCTCGGAAACTTTACCGACCAGGGGATCCGCAGCGTCAGGGACTCTCTCAAGCGCGAGGACGCTTTCCGCAAGCAATGCGAGAAGGTCGGCGCGCGGGTCACGGACGTCTATCGCACGATGGGCCGCTACGACCTAGCGGCCGTCCTGGACGCTCCTGACGATGTCACCCTCACCTCGCTGCTGTATTCCGTGGGAGCGCTCGGCAACATCCGCACCGAGACCCTGCGCGCGTTCACCCGTCAGGAAACCGACGAGGCCATCGCAAAGATGTAGCTCTACAATGAACTGACCCGACCCCGGCCGCACGCGCCCCGACTCCAGCACGTCCGCGGGTCGGTCAGGTCTTTGAGGACGCATATGATCGTCAGCAGGATGGTGCGGGGGTGGGTTGCCGCCGGGATGCTCGTTGCGGCGCTGGTCGGCTGCGCGACGACCGAGACGCAGCCATCGGCGGCGGTCACGAGCCTTTCGCCCAACGCTCAGCAGTGGTTCAGGATCAACTGGAAGGCGGAACCGGACCGCGATGGCAAGCGCCGGCTGTCTGGTTACGTCGAAAGCGCCCTCGGCGAGACCGTGAAAAGAGTCCAGTTGCTTGCGCAAGCGCTCGATGCCTCCGGCAACGTCATCGGGCAGCGACTGGAGTGGGGGCCCGAAGTGATTCCGGCCCTTGGCCGCGTTTACTTCGAGATCCCGAAGATGTCGCCAGCCGCCCGGTACCGAGTGACCGTGTGGGCATATGACCGCATCAAGGGTGGCGGGTCGGGATAAACAGCGCTGGGACCAAGGTCCCCCTTAGCGGGCGCGATGGACTGGTTGACCACGCTGACGACCGCGCTAGGATCCGCATGGCTGTCGGGCATCAACCTGTACGCCACGGTGGCGACGCTCGGGCTCCTCCAGCGGCTTGGGCTCGCCCGTCTCCCCGGCGACCTCACCGTCCTGTCCCACGGATGGATCATCGCGCTGGCCGTGGGCCTCTACGTGATCGAGTTCGTCGCGGACAAGATTCCCGTGGTGGACTCGGTGTGGGACGCGGTTCACACGTTTGTGCGTGTCCCGGCCGGCGCGATCCTGGCGGCCTCTGCGTTCGCCGACTTCGATCCGCCGGTGCGCGTCGCAGCCCTGCTTGTCGGCGGCGGCCTCGCGCTCGGCTCTCATGGCGGCAAGGCCGTCACGAGGGTGGCCGTCAACACCGCGGCGCCCGGTGCCGGCGCGGTCGTCAGCGTCGCGGAAGATGCCGTCGCCGTCGGCTCCACGGCATTGATGACGTTCTTTCCGCTCGTGTTCCTCGGCCTGCTGGTCCTCTTACTGATCGGGACGGCGTGGCTGGTCCCTCGAATTGTGCGCACCTTGCGTCGCATCCCGGCGCTGCTCCGAGGCGCCTCGCGTGACGCGTCTACCCCTTCACCGCGCCGGTGAGCGCGGTGACGTAATGCTCGACGAAGAACGAGTAGACGAGGGCGACCGGGATCGAGCCCAGGAGGGCGCCGGCCATGAGCGGGCCCCAGTAGAAGACATCGCCGCGGACAAGCTCGGTGAAGACGCCGATCGGGATCGTCTTCTGCTGCGGTGACGAGAGGAAGACGAGGGCGTAGAGGAACTCGTTCCAGGACAGGGTGAAGGCGAAGATCCCGGCGGAGAGGATCCCGGGGACGGCAAGCGGGAAGCTGATGCGGACCATGGCCTGGATCCGACTCGCCCCGTCGATCCGGGCGCACTCTTCGATCTCCCGCGGAATGGTCTTGAAGTATCCCATCAAGAGCCACGTGCAGAACGGGATCAGGAAGGTCGGGTACGTGAGGATCACGGCCCACGGCGTGTCGCCGATCCCGAAGGCCTTGACGACGTCACCGAGCGGAATGAAGAGCAGGGTCGGCGGCACCAGGTACGTGATGAAGATCATCG
>QHSB01000227.1 GCA_003220335.1 Candidatus Rokuibacteriota bacterium | reverse complement strand
CAAGCGCGGCGCATCGTCCACAACGTCGGCCTGGGCGCCGCCGCCGCGAATCCGGGCGCCGGCATGGCCGTCGCAGGCTCGCCCGCGAACGTGCCGGACGGTCCGGGCGTGGTGAAGGTCGAGGTCGGCGGCCGGGACCCGGTGTCGGGCGAGTCGTTCGCATCGATCGCCGCCCGCAGCCGGGGCATGCACAAGACGCAGGGCTTCGGCATCGGCGGCCCGCCCGTGAACGAGGGCTCGCGGATCGAGCCGTTCGTGCTGCTCGCCGGCGATGCGGCGGCGAACGATCTCCTCGACGGCGTG
>QHSB01000226.1 GCA_003220335.1 Candidatus Rokuibacteriota bacterium | reverse complement strand
GCGCCACACGGCCGTCGTGCGCTCGCGCATCCCCGTGCGCTGGACGGCGGTGCGGTACCCGAGCGCTCACCGCGTGATCAACAAGGCCATCGCGCTGCGCCCGAACCAGCCGGTCATCCGCGAGACCTCCCAGGTCCTGCCCGCGACCGCTCCGCCGAGCCAGCCGTACTGGCTGCGCACGGCGGGCACGGCCGGGATGTTCGACGTCGACGATGCGTCGCTCATCGGCCGCGCCGAGAACCCGCCCACGTTCCCGCTCGAGTACGTCTTCGACGTCGGCGGGCAGACGCTGGTGATCGCCGGCGAGCCGATGCCGGCCGCCGATCCCGCCACGCCCACACTGCGCCGACGGCTCACGGTCATCGCGCCGGTCTCCTTGCGGTTCATCGCGGGCGTGCGGCTCTTCGCGCCGGGCGCCGCGCGTCCGGTGACGGTAGAGCTCACCGCCGCCCGCGCGCGCGCTGCCGGC
>QHSB01000225.1 GCA_003220335.1 Candidatus Rokuibacteriota bacterium | reverse complement strand
TTCACCTTCACCGTGACCGCGCCGGCGCAGCTCGCGGTAGCACCGCTCGGCGCGAGCGTGGAGGTCAACGGCCGGCGCTTCGACCAGCAGCGCGTCGAGGTTCGCTACGATCACCTGCCGCTCCAGCTCCTGCAGCCCCCGGCGCGCGCCAGGGCGGTGTCGCTCGAGCTGGCGACGCGCGGCCGCCACGTCGGCTACCTGCCGGGCGCCGGCGACGACGTGGCCGCCGCTCTGGAGCAGATGGGATACGAGGTCACGACGCTGACCGGCGCCGACCTCACGCCGGAACGGCTGCGCGGCCTCGACGCGGTGGTCATCGGCATCCGCGCCTTCAACGTGAGGACGGATCTCGCCGAGCGCCTGCCCACGCTGTTCGCCTACCTCGACGCGGGCGGCACGGTCGTCGCGCAATACAACACGCTGGACGGCCTGCGCGAGGGCTGGCTCGCGCCGTTCCACCTGCGCCTCTCGCGCGACCGCGTGACGGATGAGCACGCGCCGGTGACGATCCTGGCGCCCGAGCATCCCGTGCTGACGACGCCGAATCGCATCACGGCGGCGGACTTCGAGGGCTGGGTGCAGGAGCGCGGTCTCTACTTCCCCGCTCAGTGGGACGAGCGCTTCACCGCGATCCTCGCGACCGGCGACGCCGGCGAGACGCCGCTCGAGGGCGGCCTGCTCGCGGCGCGGTACGGCAAGGGATACTTCGTCTACACCAGCCTGGCATGGTTCCGCCAGCTCCCCGAAGCAGTCCCGGGCGCGTATCGGCTGTTCGCGAATCTCGTCTCGCTCGGCAAGTGACACCCGCGCCGCGGCGCGACGAGCGCTCCGAGGCCGAGCCGCCCGGCGTCCCCGGGTTCGGCACCTGGCGCCGCGTCTACCTGTTCGTCTTCGGCTGGTTCGTGCTCGTGGTGATCCTGTTGACCGTGTTGACGGAGATCTTCTCGTGAACGTTGCCGACTGGGTCGTGCTGCTCGGCACCATCGTGGGCATCGCCGCGTACGGCGCCTGGCGCACGCGTCACGTGCGGAGCCTCAACGCGTACCTGCGCGGCAGCACGTCCGCCGGCTGGGGGACGATCGGCCTCAGCGTGATGGCCACCCAGGCGAGCGCGATCACGTTCCTGTCGATCCCCGGTCAGGGCTTCGAGAGCGGCATCGGCTTCGTGCAGAACTACTTCGGCCTGCCGCTGGCCCTCATCATCGTGTGCGCCGTGTTCCTGCCGATGTACCGGCGGCTCAACGTGTACACCGCCTACGAGTTCCTCGGCCAGCGGTTCGACGAGAAGACGCGCCTGCTCGGCGCCGGCCTCTTCCTGCTGCAGCGCGGCCTCGCCGCCGGCGTGACGATCTACGCGCCCGCGATCATCATCTCCACGGTGCTCGGCTGGCCGCTCGACCTCGTCATCGTGTTCACCGGGCTGCTCGTGATCGTCTACACGGTCACCGGCGGCAG
>QHSB01000224.1 GCA_003220335.1 Candidatus Rokuibacteriota bacterium | reverse complement strand
CCGCTTCCTTGATCACCTTCCACAGCGGCCACCCCGCCGCCTCGGCCGGCAGCCGCTTGGCGTCTTCGAGCGCGTCGGGCGCGTCCGCGGCGACGGCCGGGTCCCCGCCGAACCGGGCGGCGCTCACCGCCTCGGCCTTTCGCATCGCCGGCTCGCCATGCACGAGCGCGGTCACGTCGCGCGCGAGCACGCGCTGGGCCTCGCGCTTCTCGGGCACCGCGCGCGTCACCGCCGCCAGCTCCGCGATCCGCTCCGGCGGCAGGAAAGTAAAATAGCGCAGGAAGCGCACCACGTCGGCATCGGGCGTGTTCAGCCAGAACTGATACATCTCGTATGCGGACGTCCTCGCCGGATCCAGCCAGATCGTGCCGGATTCCGTCTTACCGAACTTGCTGCCGTCCGTCTTCGTCACCAGTGGCATCGTCAGCCCGAACGCGGGCCGGCCCTGCACCCGTCGGATCAGCTCGACGCCGGCCGTGATGTTGCCCCACTGGTCGCTGCCGCCGAGCTGGATCGAGCAGTCGTGCAGCAGCATGAGCGACATGAAGTCGTAGGCCTGCAGCACCTGGTAGCTGAACTCGGTGAAGGAGATCCCCGCGCCCATCCGCGCCTTGACGGACTCACGGGCGAGCATGGCGCCGACCGGGAAGTGCTTGCCGATGTCGCGCAGGAAGCCGATGACGTCGAGCTCCGACAGCCACGCGTAGTTGTCGGCGAGGATGGCGGCGTTCGGCCCGCGGTCGAAATCGAGGAAGGGACGCACCTGCCGCTTGAGCCGCTCCGCCCACTCGGCGACCTGCTCTTTCGGGTTCAGCGCGCGCTCGCCGGCCTTGCCGCTCGGATCGCCGATGAGGCCGGTGCCGCCGCCGACGAGGACGATGGGCCGGTGGCCGGCCAGCTGCACGCGGCGCAGCGTCAGCAGCGGCAGGAGACTGCCGACGTGCAGGCTGTCGGCGGTGGGATCGAAGCCCACGTAGGCCGTACGGCGCCCGGAGGTCAGGTGCGCGTCGAGCTCGTCGGGGGTGGTGACATCCGCGATCAGCTCGCGGCCCTGGAGATCGCGCAGCAGCTCCGAGCGCATGGCCGGAACGATTATCGCACCGGTATAATGATCGCGCATGACCTCTGAGAAGAACCCGGTCGCGGGACGGCGCTTCGCTCCGCCCAGCGGCCGCCGGCGCTGGCTCCGGATCGTCCTCATGGTCGTCGGCCTCGGAACGCTGATCCTGGCGTCGGCCGCGGGCGTCGCAGCCCTGTGGGCGTTCACGATCCTGCCGCGCAGCCTGCCCTCGGTGACCGCGCTGGAGACGTTCCAGCCGCTGCAGGGCACCAAGGTCTACGACGACAACGACGAGCTGCTGACCGAGCTGCACGTCGAGCGCCGGATCTTCGTGCCGCTCGCGCACATTCCCCAGACGCTGCGCGACGCCGTCATCGCCACCGAGGACCGCCGCTTCTATTCGCACTTCGGCGTGGACCCGATCGGCGTCGCGCGCGCCGTGTACCAGAACTACCGGCGCGGGCGGATCGTCGAGGGCGGCAGCACCATCACTCAACAGCTCACGAAGGTGCTGTTTCTCACACCCGACAAGAGCCTCGAGCGCAAGATGAAAGAGGCGGCGCTGGCGCTGGAGCTGGAGCGTCGTTACTCGAAGGACCGCATCCTCGAGATGTACCTGAACCAGGTCTATTTCGGGAACGGCGCCTACGGCGTGGAGGCGGCCTCGCGAACCTACTTCGGCAAGTCGGTCAACGAGATCAGCGTCAAGGACGCCGCCCTGCTCGCCGGCCTGCCCCGGGCGCCGTCGACGTACTCGCCCTTCGACCATCCCGAGGCCGCGAAGCGCCGCCGCGAGGTGGTGCTGCGGCGCCTGGTCGAGTACGGCGCGTTGAAGGACCCCGACGCCAAGAAGCTGGTCCGCACGGACCTCGGCCTCATCCCCCCCGAGCGGCGCCGCACGACGGGGCAGTACTTCCTGGAGTTCGTGCAGCAGACGCTGGAGACCAAGTACGGCGCCGACATGGTCTTCAAGGGCGGGCTCAACGTCTATACGACGCTGAACCCGACGATGCAGCTGGTGGCCGAGCAGTCGCTGCGCGACGGGCTCAAGGCGCTCGAGGGGCGGTCGAAGGCCGCGCGGCCGGGCGAGCATCCCGAGGGGGCGATCGTCACCATCGAGCCGCAGACCGGCTACGTGCGCGCGATGGTCGGCGGCTACGACTTCTTCCGCAGCGAGTTCAACCGCGCCGTGCAGGCGCGGCGGCAGCCGGGCTCGGCCTTCAAGCCCTTCGTCTACGTCGCCGCGCTCGAGTCCGGCTTCACGCCGGCCAGCCGTGTCGAGGACGCGCCGGTGTCGTACGCGATCGGCTCCAGCGGCCAGACGTGGAAACCGGAAAACTACGACCGGAAATTCCGCGGCCCCACGACGCTGCAGCAGGCGATCGAGGAGTCGGTGAACGTGGTGACCGTCAAGCTCCAGGAGCAGATCGGGCTCAGCCGCACCGTGCGCGTCGCGCGCCGCTTCGGGATCACGAGCCCGCTCGACGTCAACCTGAGCCTGGCCCTGGGCACCTCCGACCTCACGCTGCTCGAGCTGACGTCCGCCTACGCCGCGCTCGCCAACCAGGGCGCGTGGCTGCCGCCGACGACGATCCGTTACGTCACGGACGCGCAGGGCAAGCTGCTCGAGGAGCACGTGGCGGAGCCGAAGGAGGCGGTGCCGCCGGAGACCGCCTACGTGATCACGCACATGCTGCGTGGTGTGGTCGAGCGCGGCACCGGGCAGGCGGCGAAGGTCCTCAGCCGCCCGATCGCGGCGAAGACGGGCACGACCAATGACTACTCGAACGCATGGTTCGTGGGTTACACGCCGCGGGTGACGACGGGCGTGTGGGTCGGCTACGACCGGCCGCGCAGCCTCGGCAAGGACGAGACGGGCTCGCGCGTCGCCGTGCCGATCTGGGTCTCGTACATGGGCAAGGTTCTCGGTGACAGCCCGCGAGAGGACTTCCCCGTCCCCGACAAGGTCGTTCTGGTCCCCGTCGATCTCGACCCGTCGAACGAGTGCGTGCGCGTGGTGACGATGGCGTTCGTGCGGGGCACCGAACCCCCGGCCTGCGGGCGCCGCCCGGCGATCCCCGCGCCGGTGCCGGGCACGCCCGGCGGGCCCCAGGCGGGTCCGCCGCCGACGGGCACCACGCCATTCGGCGCCGCCCCGCCGGCGCTGCTCCCGCGCGAGGCCTTCTCCCTCTCGCGCCCCGCGACCGTCCCGAGGCCCTCGGACATCCAGGGCCAGTAGCGACGCGCGCTCAGCCCTCGGCGCGCGGATAGGCGGCCGCCACCTCGCTCCAGGCCGTCCCCGCGTCGAGCAGCCGCGCGAACACGGTCTCGAGATCGGCGATCGGCACGCGGATCTGCTGCATCGTGTCGCGCTCGCGGATGGTGACCTTGCCGTCGCCCGTCTCACCCTTCTCCGGATCACCGACGGTCTTGACGTCCACGGTCACGCAGTACGGGGTGCCGACCTCGTCCTGGCGGCGGTAGAGCCGTCCGATGGCGGCCGTGTCGTCGTAGAGGGTCAGCCAGCGGCGCGTGAGCCGGTGACGCAGGTCGTGGCAGGTGGCCACGATCTCCGGGCGCTTCTTGAGCAGCGGCAGCACCGCGATCTTGATCGGCGCCAGCTCGGGGTGGAAACGCAGCACCACGCGCTTCTCGCCGCGTACCTCCTCTTCCCGGTAGGCATCGAGCAGGAACGCCAGCAGCGCGCGGTCGACGCCCGCGGAGGGCTCGATCACGAACGGCACCAGGTGCTCTTTGCGCTCCTCGTCGAACCAGGTCAGCGACTTGCCGCTGAACTTCGCGTGCTGCTTGAGATCGAAGTCGGTGCGGTTCGCGATGCCCATCAGCTCGCTCCAGCCCATCGGGAACTCGTAGAGCAGGTCCACCGTGCGCTTGGCGTAGTGCGCGAGCTCGTCGCGGGCGTGCTCGTGCAGCTTCACGTGCTCGGCGGCCAGGCCGTACCGCGTGAACCACGCCTGGCACTCGGCGATCCAGCGGTCGTGCCACGCCTCGTCGGCGGGCCGCCCGTCGACCCGATCGTGCGGGTTGACGAAGAACTCGATCTCCATCTGCTCGAACTCGCGCGACCGGAAGATGAAGTTGCCGGGCGTGATCTCGTTGCGGAACGCCTTGCCGATCTGCGCGATGCCGAACGGCAGCTTGCGCCGCGTCGACTGCAGCACGTTGTCGAAGTTGACGAAGATGCCCTGCGCAGTCTCCGGACGCAGGTACGTGACCGATGCGTCCTCCTCCACGGGCCCCATGAAGGTCTTGAACATGAGGTTGAATTGGCGCGGCGCCGTGAGCTCGCCCTTGCCGCACTCCGGGCAGAGCGTGCGGCGGACGCCGCAGTGCTTGCAAGGCTCGCCGGCCTCGATGGTGAACTTGTTGCCCTTGGTGGCCGGACAGTAGTGCGTCCAGTCGAGCTCGTCGACCTGGTCGGCACGGAAGCGCCGCTTGCACTCGCGGCAATCGACCATGGGATCGGTGAAGTGGTCCAGATGCCCGCTGGCCTTCCACACCATGGGGTGCATGAGGATGGACGCGTCCAGCCCCACCATGTCGTCGCGCTGGTGGACGAAGTCGCGCCACCAGACGCGCTTGATGTTGTTCCTCAGCTCCACGCCGAGCGGGCCGTAGTCCCAGCACGAACCGGTGCCGCCGTAGATCTCGCTCGACTGGAAGATGAAGCCGCGCCGCTTGCACAGCGAAACGATCACGTCCATGGTCATCGTTCTTGCTGGGGGCCCCGACATGGCCCCCAGACCCCCACCGCTCGGCGCGCCCCGGCAAAGCCGTGGCGCGCTTCGATTACCCGCGAGCGGCCCCGACATGGCCCCCAGACCCCCACCGCTCGGCGCGCCCCGGCGAAGCCGTGGCGCGCCTCGATTACCCGCGAGCGGCCCCGACATGGCCCCCAGACCCCCAGATGTCTCATCGCCGCTCTCCGGTCGTCTCGGACAGCCGCCGCACCTCGCGCAGGAACTTCGCGGTGCGCGTCGGCTGGCCGATCAGTCGTGTCATGTGTGCTTCCAGCGCCGCCCGCAGCTCGGCCTCGACGCGGCCGAGGGGCTGGGCCAGCGCCTCCTCCCAGCGCGCCGTGCGCAGGCGTCCCAGCGCGGCCACCGCGGCCGGGCTGATGGCGGTCGCGCCCGGCGCCTGGGCTGCGCACGCCTCGCAGGTCACGCCGCCCTCGTCGAGCGAGGGCCGCGCGAACGGATAGGCGCGCCCGCACTCCACGCACCGGTCCAGGCGCGGGCGGTGGCCGAGCACGTCGAGGCAGCGTGCGCCGAAGCAGACGGCCACGCGCGGCGGGGTGG
>QHSB01000124.1 GCA_003220335.1 Candidatus Rokuibacteriota bacterium | reverse complement strand
GTCAGTCCCATGACCACGAAGGTGTAGGGGCGGCGGAGGGCAAGACGAACGATCCACATGACCCTGGGCGTTCTCCTTGTACTGTGGATGCACATGGGCCCCGGCCCGATTCCCGACAGGACGCACGAGCGTGGACGTGGGCACGGCGTGGGCACGGAGCGTCCGCGGGATGACGGACGCGATCAGGCGAAGTGCCCGAAGGCGGCGGATTTCGGCGGGGGCGACCCTACATATCGTGCGCGACCGGGCCGGCGGGCGGATGTATGGGGATGCCGCCGGCGCCGACACCATACATGGGGCCGCCGGCCACGCCCATATAGATGTATGGGGAATTGACGGGGCGGCCCGCGTGCAAGACGCTCACGCGCGGAGGCGACACCATGCTGACCAGCAGAGACCTGGATGCGTTCTTCCGCGACGGCTGGAACCGCCACGACGTCGACGTGCTGATGACGTTCATGTCGAACGATTGCGTCTTCGAGAGCACGGCGGGCCCCGAGGTCTGCGGCACGCGTCACGCGGGGCGCGAGCGCGTGCGCGAGGCGTTCGCCCGGGTGTTCACGGCGTTCCCGGACGCCACCTTCGCCGACGCGCGCCACTTCGTCGCCGGCAACCGCGGCGTCTCGGAGTGGATCTTCCGGGGCACGACGGCCGACGGCAAGAAGGTGGAGGTCAACGGCTGCGACGTCTTCACGTTCGCCGACGACAAGATCGCGGTGAAAAGCTCCTTCTTCAAGAACCGGACGGCGTGACGGTGGCCGCGCGCCAGATCCGGCGCGAGCCCCTGTCAATCTTGAGCGCGACGATCGCCGCGCCCGCGAGGAACAGGCAGGCCAGGGCGAAGGCGGCGCCGTAGCCGCCCGTCGTCTCGAACAGCGCGCCGGCCAGCCACGAGCCGACGGCGGAGCCCGTCTGGTGCACGAGGAAGATCAGGCCGAAGACCGAGCTGACGGAGAAGCGCCCGTAGATGTCGGCGGTCAGGGCCGAGGTCATCGAGCCGGTGCCCGCCATCGTGATGCCGCCGAGGACGGCCACCGCCAGGATGGCCATCGGGTTGTCACGGATCAGGAAGAAGCCGGCGAAGATGAAGATGCGGCCGGCGTAGATCGCGGCGAGCACGGGGCGGCGCCCGAAACGGTCGGAGATCGCGCCCAGCATCACCGTGAACCCGATGCTCGAGCCGCCGAGCACGCCGAGCGCCCACGAGGCGAACATCGGCGAGTAGCCGTGATCGGTGAGCATCGGCATGCCGTGCGCCGAGAGCAGGCTCATCGAAAAGCCGCAGGTGAAGAACGAGCCGGCGAGCTGCCAGAAGGCCAGCGTCTGCACCGCCTCGCCGCCGCTGACTCGCTCGACGGGCGGCGCCGCGAGGGCGCCGGGCTTCACGGCGGCGCCGTCGGCCATGAGCCCGACCGATTCCGGCGAGTCGCGCACCACCCACAGGCAGAGCGGCAGCACGAGGACCAGCACGGCGCCGGCGATCAGCACGTACGTCGTGCGCCAGCCGGTGGTGAGAATGAGCCAGGTCACGGCGGGAACGAGCAGGCTCATGCCCGTCATCGACGCGCTGCCGAGCACGGAGAGCGCGGTGCCGCGGCGCTTGCTGAACCAGCGCGCGACGACGCCGGAGGCGATCACGGGCCCGGTGCCCGCCAGCCCGAGCGGCACGAGCACGCCATAGACGGCGGCGAACTCCCAGAAGTCGCGGACCATCGCCGTCAGCACCAGTGAGATCACGAGCAGCACGGTGCCGACGGAGCTGACGACGCGCACGCTGAAGCGATCGAGCAGCATGCCCGCGATCGGCATGAAGACGCCGTAGAGGAAGAGGCTCACCGCGATGACGAGCGAGAAGCTCGCGCGATCGAGGCCGAGATCGCCGACGATCGGCTTGAGGAACGGCCCGACGGCGTGACGGATGCCCGTCGAGATGAACGTCGTGACCGCGAACGCGCCGACCACCCACCAGCCGTAGAAGATCGGTCGATTGCTCATGTCGTCGGCACTATATCGCAGCCGGATGCAGGCCGTGCACGAGGCAGTTCACGTGGTGTCTGGCGTTAGACTACGAGCGTGGCAAAACGAGTGCGCATCGTCATCGTGGGTGCCTCGCTGGCCGGGGCCACGGCGGCCGCGACCCTGCGCGACGAGGGGTTTGACGGTGAGATCCGGCTCATCGGCGCCGAGACCCAGCTGCCCTACAACCGCCCGCCGTTGTCCAAGGGCTATCTTCGTCAGCAGGAACGCTTCGAGGATCAGCTCGTCAAACCCGCCGCCTACTACGCCGACCAGCGCATCGCGCTCACGCTCGGGGTGCGGGCGACGGCGATCGACGCCAAGCAAAAGCTCGTCGAGCTCGAGGGCGGCGAGCGGGTGGCCTACGACCGGCTGCTGGTGACCACCGGCGGGCGCAATCGAACGCTGTCGGTGCCCGGTGCGACGCTGGAGGGCGTCTTCCAGCTCCGCACCGTCGAGGACTGTGACCGCATTCGCGCCGCCACCCGCCGGGCCCGGCGCGCCGTCGTGATGGGGCTCGGCTTCATCGGCTCCGAGGTGTCGGCCTCGCTGCGCCAGCTCGGGATCGAGGTGGCCGCCGTCGAAGGCGCCCGCGTGCCGCTGGCCCGCGTGCTCGGCGACGAGGTTGGTCAGGCGCTCGCGGCGATCCATCGCGAGAAGGGCGTCGAGCTGGTGCTGGAGGATTCCGTGGCGGCGCTCGAGGGTTCTGATCGCGTCGAACGCGTGCGGACCAGGAAGGGACGCGTCCTGCCGTGCGACATGGTGGTGGCCGGCATCGGCATCGTGCCCAACACCGAGCTGCTGGCGGCCGCGGGGGCGGAAGTCGACAACGGCGTGCTCGTCGACGAGCATTGCCGGACGTCGCTGCCGGACGTGTTCGCGGCGGGCGACGTGACGAATCACCTGCATCCGGTCTTCGGCCGCCTGCGCGTGGAGCACTGGAACAACGGCTACCAGCAGGGGCGCGCCGCGGCCCGATCGCTGCTGGGCGGAGCGCAACCCTACGACTACATCCATTCCTTCTGGTCGGATCAATACGAGCACACCCTCGAGTACGTCGGCTTCGCGACGCGCTGGGACCGCCTGGTGTTCCGTGGCCGACTCGAGACCCGCAAGTTCCTCGGCTTCTACCTCGACAGCGGGATCATCCGCGCCGCGGTCGGTCTCGACCGTGGCGGCGATCCCGACGACCCCAAGGCGGACGGGGAGCTGAAGGCGGCGGCGAGCCTGATCCGCAACCGCGTAAGCGTCGATCCCGCGAAGCTGAGCGACGAGGCAGTCGAGCTACGCAGCCTGGTGACCCCGGTCACCGGGCGCTGATGTCGAATCCCGTCGTCACCACCGCGTCGCGGATCTCGCGGGCCGCGTCGGGGTCGATGCGCGGCGGCCGCGCGAGGTGCTGCGGACACGCCAGCGCGTACGCGGCGGCGGCCTCCAGCACGAGGTCCTCGCGCAGGCGGCGTCCCACGATCTGCAGGCCCACGGGCAGGCCCGCCGCGGTGAAGCCGCACGGCACGGAGGCCACCGGCAGCCCCGTCACGCTGAACGCGTAGGTCGTGAGGAACACGTCGTAGAAGCGCTCGACCGTCGCGCCGCCGACCTCGGAGGGCAGCGGGCGGTCGATGTGAAAGGCCGGCACGCCGACGGTCGGCGTGAGGATGTAGTCGTACCGCTCGAGGAACGCGCGCACGCGCTGCCAGTAGGCCGTGCGCAGCCGCTCGGCGCGCGTGACGGCGCGGACGTCGAGCCGCAGCGCGTCGGTCACCTGGTTGATGAGCTGCGGCGTCATCTGGTCCCTGAACGTCTCCAGGCGGTCGGCGTAGCGCGCGACCATCCCGAAGCCGCGAGTGCCCGCGATGATCTCGCGGACGTCGGCGACGTCGAAGCAGTCCTCCTCCACCACGCAGCCGAGCCCCTCGAAGGCGCCTGCGGCTTCGCGGGTGAGGCGCGCCACCTCGCGGTCGACCGGCACGAGGCCGTTGAGATCGCGCGTGTAGGCGACCCGCCGTCCGGCGACCGATCGCCCGCCGGCGGCGGCGGTCGCGTAGTCGTGCGCCGGCGCCGGCAGCGAGCTCGGATCCCGATCGTCGGGGCCGGCGAGCACCGCCAGCATCAGCCCGAGATCGGCGACGCTGCGCGCCATCGGTCCGTGCACGTGCGCGACGAGCGTGTCCCAGCCGAAGTCCGTCGGGTAGACGGGCACGCGGCCCGGCACCGGACGGATGCCCGAGATCCCGCAGAACGCGGCAGGGATGCGGATCGATCCGCCGAGATCCGTGCCGAGGCCGATGGGCGCCAGATCGGCGGCGAGCGCGGCGCCCGTGCCGCCGCTGGAGCCGCCCGCCGTCGTTCTCAGATTCCACGGGTTGCGCGTGGTACCGAAGATCTTGTTGGTCGTGTTGACGTCGTGGGCGAACTCGGGCGTGTTCGTTTTGCCGAGCAGCACAGCGCCCGCCGCCCGCAGCCGTGCGACGGACACGGCGTCCTCGCCGGGCACGAGATGCTCGTGGATCGTCGACCCGAACGTCGTCCGCAGCGCCGCCGTCTGGATCACGTCCTTGACGACGAACGGCACGCCCTCGAGCGGTCGCGGACGCTCGCCTGCGCGCAGGCGCCGGTCGCACTCGGCGGCGTCCTCGAGGGCGCGCGGATTGACGGTGCAGACGGCGTTGACGGCGGAGTTGAGCCGCGTGATCCGCTCGAGGAACGCGCGCGTCACCTCGGTGGCGCTCAGGCGCTTGCCGGCAACGTCGGCGGCCAGCTCGGTGGCGGATTTCCGGACGACGTCCTCGCTCACGTGCGCCTCGCTAGCTCCGCGGCGCCGTCCACGTGCTGCCGTCCAGCGTGAGGTGGCGCCGCGCGAACCTCCAGGCGCCGCCGACGCGCACGATCCGGTCGTCGTACACGCCGGCGTCGGCGAACACCGGCAGCTCGCCCGGCTTGCCGTTGAAGCCATGGAAGTAGCAGCGGCCGCGTGCGGTATCGGCGTCGATCTTCTCGAGATGCAGGCTGCCGTTCCAGTGGCGTCGGTAGCGGCCGCCGCGTCCGGCCGCGTCCTTGACCTTGAAGGCGACGAAGCTCGCGCGGCCCTGCACGGTGACACCGAGCGGCTCGATCTGCAGCACGCCGTCGTCGGTGAAGCACGAGGCGTAGCCCTCGGCGTCGCCGGCGTCGCTCGTGAGATTGTAGCGGGCGTAGAGATTCTGGATGTCGACGTAGTCCTGCGCGGAGAGCGCGCCGTCCGTCATGGAGCCTCCTCTGCCGGTTGACACCTCCCGGGCCGTCGGTTACTACAGGCCCCGGAGGTCACCGCAATGCGTACTGTACACGTCGTCCTCATGATCGTGGCCGCGCTCGTCGTCGCCGCACCGGCGCCGCCGGCCGCGGCCCAGGGCACGCCGGGCGTCACCGCCGACGAGATCAAGATCGGCGCGCTGGGCGCCCTCACGGGGCCGGGTTATCTCTACGGCCGCCTGGTCATGAACGGCGCCGAGGTCGTCTACAACGAGGTCAACAAGGCGGGCGGCGTGAACGGCCGCAAGATCACGCTGGTGCGCGAGGACGACCGCTGTGACGCGGCCACCGCCATCGCCGCCGCCAAGAAGCTGATCTTCCAGCACCGGGTCTTCATGCTCCACGGCGGCGGCTGCAGCAACGCGAGCATCGCCGCGCGTCCCGAGATCGAGAAGGCCAACATTCCGTGGGTCGTCTTCGCCTCCGTCGCCGACGAGGTGACGCTCCCCACCGCGCCGTACATCTTCAGCACCGCGCTCGCCGCCTCCATCGAGAGCGCGGCCCAGCTCGAGTTCGCGCTGCAGCAGGGCGCCAAGCGGGTGGCCGTGATCTCCATGCGCGATGCCTGGGGCCGGGCCCGGTACAACCCGCTCATGGAGACGTTCAAGCGCAAGGGCGTCACGCCGGTCGCCGACGAGGAGATGAGCCCCGACGCCAACGACGCCACGCCCCAGGTGCTGCGCCTGCGGCAGGCGAATCCCGACGCCGTGATCATCGTGCTCTACCCGAAGGCGGCCGCCGTCTACATGCGCGACGCCGCCAAGCTGACGTTCAAGCCCATTCAGATCGGGCAGACGGCGCTCGGCGATCTCCTCGCGTTCCGCGAGCAGGTGGCCATCCCGAACGCGCTGGAGCGCTTCTACACGATCAGCCACGTCCGCTACACTCCCGACGACCCCGAGATGGAGCGCTGGCGCGGGCTCCTCGAGAAGTACTTCCCCGGCGATCGGCTCTCCGTCTACAACATCATGGGCATCGCCAGCGCCAACGTCGTGGTCGAGGTGCTCAAGCGCGCCGGCCGCGACCTCACCCGTGAGCGCGTCCGCGACGAGCTGGCGAAGCTGAAGGACTTCAACACGAACATCTATCCCGGCGTCATCAGCTGCACGCCGACCGACCATCAGTGCCACAAGACGCCCGCCTTCATGCAGCTCGCGGGCGACAAGGTCAAGACCATCGGTGTGACGACCGTCACGCGCTGAGGCGTCGTGCTCCCCTACCTCGTGGTCAGCGGCCTCACGACGGGGAGCCTCTACGCGCTGGTAGCGATGGGATTGGTGATCGTCTACAAGGCCACCACCGTCGTGAACTTCGCGCACGGTGAGCTGTTCATGGTGGGCGGGTTCCTGGCCTACACGTTTCACGTCCTGCTCAAGCTCGGCTACGTCGTCTCCCTGGTCCTCGCGGTGGTGGCCGCGCTGCTCCTCGGGCTCGTGACCGAGCGCGTCGCCTACCGGCCGCTCACGCGGGCGCCGGCCATCAGCCTCGTCCTGGCCGCCGTCGGCTTTTCCTTCGTGCTCAAGGGCGCGGCGCGGCAGATCTGGGGCGGCCTCGGCGACTACATCCCGTTCCCGCCGCTGGTGGCCACGCCCGCCATCACGCTGGGCGGCCTCATCCTCGTGCCGCAGCAGCTCGTCGTGTTGGCGGGCGCGCTGATCTGCATGGGCCTCTTCATGGTGTTCTTCACCTCCACGCGCGCCGGCAAGATGCTGCAGGCGACCGCCGAGAACGCGAAGGCCGCGCGGCTGGCCGGCATCCGCGTCGATCGCGTCTACGCGTTCACGTGGGCGGCGGGGGCGGCGACGGGCGCGGCGGCGGCCGTGCTCATGGCGCCGCTGACGTTCGTCTATCCCGACGTGGGCAGCCCGCTCCTCGTCAAGGCGTTCGCGGCGGCCGTGCTCGGCGGGTTCGGCAGCCTGCCGGGCGCTGTCCTCGGCGGCTTCAGCATCGGCCTCATCGAGAACCTCGCCGGCGGCTACATCCACACGAGCTTCACCGACATCTCGGCCTTCCTCGTCATCATGGTCGTGCTCGTCGTGCGCCCCACGGGGTTCTTCGGGCCCCGCGCGGTGCGGCGCATCTAGCGGCGCCGTGGCCCCCCTCGCCGGGCGGCGGAACGTCTTCGGGTTGGCCGCGCTCGCGCTGGCGGCCCTGCCGGCGCTGGCGAACCCCTACATTCTCTACGTGACCAACATCGCGCTGATCTACGTCATCCTCGCCGTCGGGCTGAACCTGCTCCTCGGCTATGCCGGGCAGTTCGCGTTCGCCAACGCCGCGCTCTTCGGCATCGGCGCGTACGCGACGGGACTCTTGCAGGTCAAGCTCGGGCTGTCGTTCTGGATCGCGTTCCCGGTCGCCGTGCTGTTCACGACGCTGGTCGGTGTGGTCGTCGCGCTGCCCGCACTGCGTCTGAGCGGGCTCTACCTGGCGCTGGTGACCCTGGCCTTCGCGCAGTTCACGCAGTGGCTGATGCTCAACTGGGAGCGCGTCACCTTCGGCGCGGGTGGCTTCAGGGTGCCCGCGCTCACCTTCGGTCCGGTGGCGCCCGCGCTCGGTCTCTACTACGTGACGCTCCTGCTGGCCGGCCTCCTCGTCGCCGTCGCGTGGAACACCGTGCGCTCGGGCATCGGGCGCGCGCTGGTGGCCGTGCGCGACAGCGAGGTGGCGGCGGAGGCGCTCGCGGTCGACCTCGCGCGCTACAAGACGATCGCGTTCTCCCTGAGCGCTCTCTACGCCGGCGTCGCCGGCGGCCTCTACTCGGCCATCCTCAGCTTCGTCGCCCCCGAGGGCTTCGACCTCTTCCAGATGGTGGTGCAGTTCAGCATGGTCGTGGTGGGAGGCCTCGGCTCCGTGTGGGGCTCGGTGCTCGGCGCCGGGCTGCTCGTCGGGCTGCAGGAGGCGCTGCGCGCGTTCAAGGGCGCGCAGGAGATCGCCTTCGGCCTGCTGCTCATGGCGTGCATCATCTTCCTGCCCGACGGCCTCATCTCCCTCGTCAAGCGCCGGGTACCAGGCTGGGAGGAGCCCTTGCGCGCTCCGGACCCGCCGGCGTGAGCCGCCTGGTGGTACGGGACGTCGCCATCGCCTTCGGCGGCGTCGTCGCGCTCGACGGCGTCGACCTGACTCTGGACGAAGGAGAGATCCTTGGCGTCATCGGCCCCAACGGCGCGGGCAAGACCACGCTGCTGAACGTCATCTGCGGCATCAACCCGCCCGACCGCGGCGAGATCGGTCTCGACGGCGTGTCGCTCGTCGGCCTCAAGCCCAGCGCGATCGCTGCCCGCCGCCTCGGCCGCACGTTTCAGGCCACACAGCTCTTCCGCGGCATGACCGTCCTCGAGAACGTGATGACGGGCCTGCACGGCCGTCTCGGCGAGGGCGTGCTTGGGGCCGCCCTCCAGAGCCGCCGCCTGCGCGCGACGGAGGCGTTGGCGGCCGCCCTCGCCCGCGACGTCCTCGCCTTCGTGGGGATGGAGAAGCTCGAGGAGCGGCTGGCCACCGAGCTCTCGTTCGGCCAGCAGCGGGTGATCGAGATCGCGCGCGCGCTGATCAGCGCGCCGCGCGTGCTCCTGCTCGACGAGCCCGCGGTGGGGCTGAGCCTCAACCGCATCGTCGAGGTCGACGCGCTCATGCGCCGCATCCGGGACGAGCGCGGCGTGTCCATCGTGCTGGTCGAGCACGTGATCCGCCTGGTCATGGACGTCTCGGACCGGATCACGGTGCTGAACTACGGCCGCAAGATCGCGGAGGGCGGTCCCCACACGATCCGCGCCGACCCCGCCGTGATCGAGGCCTATCTCGGCAAGGACCTCCATGCTGGACGTCCAGCACCTTAGCGTCGCCTACGGCGTCACCGAGGTGCTCCGCGACGTGTCGTTCACGGTGCCCGAGCGCTCGATCGTCGCGCTGCTGGGCGGCAACGGCTCCGGCAAGACGACCACGCTCAACGTGCTCAGCGGCCTGCTCGCGCCGCGCGGCGGGGCCGTCCGGTTCGAGGGCCGCTCCATCGCCGCGCTGCCGAGCCACGAGGTGGTCCGGCGCGGGATCGTGCAGGTGCCGCAGGGCCGCGAGGTGTGGAGCGGCATGAGCGTGCGCGACAACCTCGACCTCGGCGCCGCCACGCGGCGCGACCGCCGGGCCACGCGAGCGGATCTCGAGGACGTGTTCACGCTCTTCCCCGTGCTGCGCGACCGCCAGTCGCGCAAGGCCGGAACGCTGAGCGGCGGCGAGCAGCAGATGCTCGCCATCGGGCGCGCGCTCATGGCGCGCCCACGGCTGCTGCTGATGGACGAACCCTCGGCCGGCCTGTCTCCGGTCGTCGTGCAGGCGATGGTGGCGGCCATCCAGCGCCTGCACGCGCGCGGTCTCACCATCCTGCTCGTCGAGCAGAACGTCGGCGTGGCGGCGGCGCTGGCCGAGCGCGCGCACGTGCTGATGAACGGCGAGGTCGCGCTGTCGGCGCCGGCGGCCGATCTCCTCCGCAACCCCGACGTGCTGCGCTCGTACCTGGGGCGCTGACGGCATGCTCTGGCTCGGCATCGACGTGGGCGGCACCTTCACCGACCTCGTCCTCTACGACGAGGCGACGGGCGCCATCCGGCTGGAAAAAACGCCGTCGACGCCGCGCGACCACGCCGAGGGCATGATGACGGGCATCGGCCGCCTCGCCGTCGAGCTCGACCGCGTCGAGCGGATCGCCCACGGCACCACGGTGGCCACCAACACCGCGCTCGAGCGCAGCGGGGCGCGGACGGCCGTGATCACCACGCGGGGCTTCCGCGACGTGCTGGAGGTCGGCCGCGGCAACCGCGTGGTGCTCTACGACATCAAGGCGACGCGCCCGCCGGGGCTCGTGCCCCGTTCGCTCCGCCTCGAGGTGAACGAGCGCACGCTCTTCGACGGCACCGTGCTCCGCGCACCGGCGCCCGAGGAGCTGGAGCGCGTCGTGCAGGCGCTGCGGGCGGCCGGCGTGCAAGCGGTGGCCGTCTGCTACCT
>QHSB01000222.1 GCA_003220335.1 Candidatus Rokuibacteriota bacterium | reverse complement strand
TCGACACGGGCGTGGCGCTGCTGCAGCTCGGCTTCACGCCGGAGGCCATCGCGAAGGTGCTCGGTCGCCGGATCCCCTGATGCCCACGCGCCTCGCGTTCCTGGACGTCTTCCGCGGCTTCGCGCTGATCGTGATGGTGCTGAATCACACGGGGCGCTGGTGGATCGCGCGCGAGATGGGCTGGTGGCGCTACTGGATCGTCTACGGCACCGTCACGGTGGCCGCGCCGATCTTCCTGTTCCTCGTCGGCTTC
>QHSB01000223.1 GCA_003220335.1 Candidatus Rokuibacteriota bacterium | reverse complement strand
AAACCCCTACTGGTACGTCTCCAGCTACGGCTCGTACGGCGAGCGCGACCTCGAGGAGTTCGGGGCGGCGGGTGGGCGCATCTGGCGCGATCTCCGCGAGGCGATCGGCTATGCGCCCCGCCGCGAGGACGTCGTCGTCGAGATCGGGTGCGGCGTCGGACGCCTCACGCGTGCGATCGCGGCCGACGTCGGGCACGTGCACGCCTTCGACATCTCCGAGGGGATGCTCGCGGTGGCGCAGCGGGCGGGGTTGCCGAACGCCACGTTCCACCGTGGCGAAGGGGACAGCCTCGCGGGCGTCGACAACGGGATGGCGGATCTCGCCATCGCCTATTGCGTCTTCCAGCACCTGCCCTCGCAGGCGGTGCTGAACCGCTATCTGGACGCGACGACGTCCACGCGCTGAGCCCGGTGCCGCTCGACTTCACGCCGCTGCACGGCGACAAGTGGCTCTTCTGGGGGCGCGCGCCGGGCGTCGCGGCTCAGAGCACCGCGCGCGTGGCCGCCAGCGCTTCGCGCGCGACGTCCCCGGCCGGCCGCGCCCACGACGCCGTGTTGGGCCCCTCGTAGCTCAGGAAGCCGGCGTAACCCTTCGCCCGGACGGCGGCGAAGAACTCCTTGAACGGCACGCACCCCTGTCCCGGTGGCAGCCGGTTCAGCACCTCGCCCGGCTTGACGTCGCCGCGCGGTACGTCGCTGAACTGCACGTAGACGATCTCGTCACCGCGCACGTCGTCGAGCGAGCGCGGCGAGCCGCCGCTGCGCTGCATGTGATAGGCGTCGAAGAGCAGCCCGCACGTCGGGTGCGCGGCCTTCGCCAGCACCTCGCGCAGGCGCTCGAGCGTGTTGAGCTGCTCGCACTGGGAGTTGAACTCGACGGCCAGCCGTACGCCGTGTCGCGCTGCGATGTCGCCGACCTCCCGGACCGACGCCGCGGCGCGCGCGACGTCGCCGCGGCCCTTGTCCACGGGGCTCATCACCGTCTGGCAGCCCAGCGCCTTGGCGCGCGCGCACTGCTCGTCGAACACGCCGAGCAGGCGCGTGCGGTCGGCGCCGTCGGCCCACATCCAGCCGAACTCCACGCCCACGCACGCCACGGGCAGCCCGCTCGCGCGCACGCTGTCCTCGACCCACGTCGCAGCGCGGCCGGCCTCGCGCGCGCGACTCCAGTCGACGCGGCGCAGCTCGACGGCGTCCCAGCCGGCGCTCTTCGCAGCGGCCACCGCGTCCGGCAATGGCGTCGTGTCGAGCGTCCAGGTGTGAAGCGCCAGCGGCGGCGCCGCGGGGGTCACGCCGCCCCCAGCGCCTTGGCCGCCTTGGCGACGTCGCGCTGCGCGACCCAGACGATGGCGCCGAAGGTGCCGCCGCCCCCGCACACGGCGTCGGCCGCCGTCACGTTGATCTTCGCCTGCGCGAGCCGCGTCATCAGCTCGGCGACGGCGCCCGGCCGGTCGGAGCCGCTCACGAGGAACGCCTTCTTGGGCCCGACCAGCTTCCACTTCGCCGCCTTGGCGGCGGCGCGGAAGGCGGCCGCGTCCTCGGGGACGAAGTCGATCTGCGCGCGCCGGCCGCTCGGGAAACCCGAGAACGCGAGCAGGTTCACGCGCGCATCGCGCAGCGTGGCCAGCATGGCCGCGCCCACGCCCGGGGTGTTCGGCGTCTCGACGTAGAAGTATTCGACGACTCGGATGGTGTCGGCCATAGCGGGTCCTCCTCTTGCAGGTGCCGGGACCTTACCACTACCATCGCGCCCATGACAAACGATCCACTGGCGCCGTCTAGTATGCTGGGGCCGCGATGACGACGGCGCTCGGCGGCCTCCGCGTGCTCGACCAGACGCAGGTCATGGCCGGGCCGTTCTGCTCGATGCTGCTGGCCGACATGGGCGCCGACGTCGTGAAGATCGAGCCGCCCGGCGGCGAGCACACGCGCCGCGAGCACGAGATCGCGCCCGGCGTGTCGGCCTCGTTCCTCGCCGTCAATCGCAACAAGCGCTCGCTGGTGCTCGACCTCAAGCGGCCCGAGGGCGTCGCCGTGCTGAAGCGGCTGGTGGCCACGGCCGACGTGCTCGTCGAGAACTACCGGCCCGGCGTGGCCAGGCGGCTGGGCGTCGATTACGAGACGCTATGCGCGATCAATCCGCGGCTGATCTACTGCTCGATCTCGGGCTTCGGCCAGACGGGCCCGTACGCCGATCGCGGCGGCTACGATCTCATCGCGCAGGGCATGAGCGGGATCATGAGCGCCACGGGCAGCGACGGCGGCGCGCCCGTCAAGGTCGGGGTGCCGATCACGGACCTCGGCGCCGGCCTCTTCGCCGTCGTCGGCATCCTGGCCGCGCTCCGTGCCCGGCACGTCACCGGCCGCGGCCAGTTCGTCGACACGTCGCTCTTCGAGGCGGGCGTGGCGCTGAGCCAGTGGGAGGCCACGCAGTACTGGTACACGGGCGAGGTCCCGCGCGGACTCGGCACCGCGCACCGGCTGAACGCGCCGTACCAGGCGTTCCGCGCGAGCGACGGGCACTTCACCGTCGGCGCCGCCAAGGACAACCTCTGGACGCGCTTCGCGACGCTGCTCGATCTCCCGCACCTGATCGCGGACCCGCGCTTCGACACCGTCGGCAAGCGTCTGAAGAATCGCGGCGCGCTCGAGCCGCTCGTCGAGGCGGTCACCGCCGGCCGCCCGCGCGCGCACTGGCTGGCGAAGTGCGAGGAGGCCGGCATTCCAGCCGGCCCGATCTACACGGTGCCCGAGGCGCACGCCGATGCCCACGCCCGCGCGCGCGGGATGGTACAGGAGCTCCCGCATCCGCAGATCGGCCGCGTGAAGACGCTGGGCAACCCCGTGAAGATGTCGGCGACGCCGCCGCGGCTGCGCGCGGCGGCGCCCATGCTCGGGGCCGACACCGACACAATTCTGCAGGAGGCCGGGTACGGCGGTGCCGAGATCGCGGCGCTGCGCGCGGCGAAGGTCGTGTAGCGATGGAGATCGTCGAGGCGGCCGGGTTCAGTCTCGCTGTCGTCGCCGGCGCGTGCGTGGGAGCGGACTTCGAGCGCGTCCTCGAAGTCGACCTGCGTATCGCCGGCGACGGCGCACGCTTCTCGACAGCCGGCGTCGCCGATCCCGTCGCCTGCGGCGTACGACTGGCGCGGCTGCTCGGCGAGGCGCGCGCGAAGGAGCTGGTCCTCGCCGGTCGCACCGTCGACGCGGCGAACGCCCTGCGCCTCGGCCTCGTCACACGGGTGGTGCCGGGAGCCGCACTCGGCGACACGGCGATGGCGCTCGCCGAGCAGCTGCGAGCGCTGCCGCCCCTGGCGCTGGCCGCGGTGCGCGAGGCCGTGCGCGCGACGCGCGACCTCACGCCCGAGGCCGCGCTGACCCTCGAGCATCGGCACTTCCGACGCCTCATCGCCACCCAGGACCACCGGGCGGCCGTGGCCGCGTTCTTCGCGCGGCGCGAGCCCGCGTTCACCGGCGAGTGATGGGGTCCAACGCGCACACGCGCTGGTGGGCGGACGGTCCCATTGGCTACATCGAGCTCGACAACCCGCCGATGAACGTGCTCAGCGACGACAACCGCCGGGGCATCCGCGAGGCGCTCACCGAGTTCGGCCAGACCGGCGCGCGCGCGGTCGTGCTGACGGGCGCCGGCGAACGCGCCTTCTGCGGCGGCGCGGATCTAAAGGAAGAGGAGGAGCTGACGGCCGAGACGGTGGGCACGTTCCTGCAGCGCGGCGACGAGACGTTTCGCGCGCTGCGGGAGTACGACCGGCCGATCGTGGCCGCCGTCAACGGCTGGGCGATGGGCGGCGGCCTCGTGCTGGCGCTCTGGTGCGACGTGCGCGTCGGCTCCGCGCGCGCGAAGCTGGGCGCCGTCGGGGTCAAGGTCGGCCTGATGGCCTCCAACGTCCAGCTCTCGCGGCTGCTCTTCGAGGGCCGCGCGCGCGACCTGCTCCTGACGGGGCGCACGGTGGAGGCGGAGGAAGCGCACCGGCTCGGCCTGCTCTCGTCCGTGGTGACGCCGGAGGCGCTGATGGACGAGGCCACGGCGTGGGCGCGCGACATCGCGGCGCGTCCGCCCGACGTCGTCGCCGCGCTCAAGCGCGCGGTCAACGCGGCTCTCGATCCCGTCGCCGCGGAGCCGCGTCGATGATCCGGTCCGTGCCCGGCCGCACGCCGCGGATCCATCCGGGCGCGTGGGTCGATCCCGCCGCGCAGGTGATCGGCGACGTCGTCATCGAGGAGGGCGCGTCGATCTGGCCGTGCACGGTCGTGCGCGGTGACCAGGACAATTACGTCTACGTCGGGCGCGACACCAACGTGCAGGACAACTCGGTGCTCCACGTCACGCCCGATCTGCCGTGCATCGTCGGCGACCGCGTCACCATCGGCCACCGGTGCGTCGTCCACGCCTGCCGCATCGGCAACGACGTGCGCATCGGCATCGGCGCCGTCGTGCTGACGGGCGCCGTCGTCGAGGACGGCGCGCAGGTCGGCGCCGGCGCTCTGGTGCCGCCGGGTAAGGTCGTGCCCGCCGGCTGGCTGGTGATGGGCGTGCCGGCAAAGCCGATCCGCCAGATGGGCCCGGAGGAGATCGCGGACATCAAGCGCAACGCGGTCGAGTACCTGGAGCTGTGGCAGCGCGACTACCGCTTCGGTCCCCAGGGCGCGCCGGGCTCGGTGCCGCGGGCCCCGAACAGCCCGCTCGCGGGAAAGCCGCAATGAGAGTGGACGTCGCCGTCGATGGCGCGGTCGGCACGCTGACGCTGGACGCGCCGCCGCTCAATCTGCTCTCCGACGATCTGCGGCGCGCGTTGCTGGACGCGCTCAGCGACTTCCGCGCGCGGCGGCTGCGCGCGGTCATCGTCACCGGACGCGGCCGCGCGTTCTGCGCAGGCGCCGACCTGCGCGACGAGGCGAAGCTGACGGCCGAGCAGGTCCAGGCGTTCCTCGACGCCGACGAAGCCGTCTTCACCGCCCTCGCCGAGTTCCCCGGCGCGACGATCGCCGCCGTGAACGGCTACGCCTACGGCGGCGGCTTCGAGCTGGCGCTGGCCTGCGACATTCGCGTGGCCGCGCGCGCCGCGCGCTTCGCCGGCGTCGGTGTGAAGCTCGGCCTCACCGTGTCGACGGCCCGGCTCCCGCGCCTCGTCGGCGAGGGCGCCGCCCTCGATCTGCTGTTGACCGGCCGCACGGTGGACGCCGACGAGGCGCAGGGGCTGGGGCTGGTGTCCGCCGTCGCCGACGACGTGGAGGCCGAGGCGCGACGCTGCGCCGGCGTCGTCGCCTCCCGCGCGCCGCTGTCGGTCCAGGCCAACAAGGTCGGGCTGCGCCACTGCGCGCGGCTGCCGCTGGCCGAGGCGGTGACGTACGAGCGGGGCGAGTGGGCGCGCCTTCAGCGCACGCGCGACCATCGCGAGGCCGTCTCAGCCTTCTTTGCCAAGCGCCCGCCGGAGTTCAGGGGTGAGTGAGCGTCGATGACGGTGCCGCGATGAAGCCGCTGGAGGGGCTGCGCGTCATCGACCTCACCCAGGCGATGGCCGCGCCCTACTGCACGATGAACCTCGCCGACCTCGGCGCCGACGTCATCAAGGTCGAGCCGCCCGGCGGCGAGGAGCAGCGCCGCGGCTCCACCAGCCGCAACGGCCACAGCGGCTCGTTCATGGCCATCAACCGCAACAAGCGCGGGATCACGCTCGACCTCAAGACGCCCGAGGGCGTCGAGGTGATGCATCGGCTGATTCGCACGGCTGACGTCTTCGTGCAGAATTACCGGCCCGGCGCGGCCGGCCGTCTCGGCGTCGACTACGACACGCTGCGGGCCCTCAATCCGCGCCTCATCTACTGCTCGGTCTCGGGCTTCGGCAGCACGGGACCGTACGCGTCGCGCGGCGGCTACGACCTCATCGCGCAGGGCATGAGCGGCATCATCAGCGTCACCGGCGAGGAGGACGGCGCACCCGCCAAGGCGGGGATTCCGCTGAGCGACCTGTCGGCCGGGCTCTTCGGCGCGTACGGCGTGCTGTGCGCGCTCGAGCATCGCGAGCAGACGGGTGAGGGGCAGTTCGTCGATACCTCGCTGCTCGAGGCCGCGATGGCGCTCACCGTCTGGGAGTCCACCGAGCACTGGACGACGGGCCGGACGCCGAAGGCGCTCGGCTCGGCACACCGGCTGAGCGCGCCCTACCAGGCGCTGCGCGCCAGCGACGGCTGGTTCACCGTCGGCGCCGCCAACGACAAGCTCTTCGACGGATTCTGTCGCGCGCTCGGCCGCCCGGATCTACTCGACGATCCGCGCTTCGCCGGCCGCGCCCAGCGCCTGGAGCACCGGCACGCGCTCGCCGCCGAGATCGACAAGACGACCGCGAAGGAAACCCGCGCGCACTGGCTGGAGCGGCTGGAGTCGGCCGGCGTCCCATGCGGTCCGATCAACACCTACCCCGAGGCGCTCGACGACCCCCACACGCTCGCGCGCGGCATGGTCGTGGATCTCGTGCACCCGGGCGCCGGCGCCATCAAGGCGCTCGGCGTGCCCGTCCACCTGTCGGAGACGCCCGGCGCCGTCGATCGCGCAGCACCGCTGCTCGGCCAGCACAACGACGAGATCCTCGCCGAGCTCGGCTACGACGCCGCCGCGCGCCAGCGCCTGCGCGCCGCCGGCGTGATCTAAATTAGTCGTGTCTGAGGTGATAGACGTTGACGGTCGCAGGGCCCACCAGGTACCGTAAACACATGGCGCGACAGCGTCTCAAGATCAGAGGAAAGCCGGCCTCGCCCGCCACGGTCGCTCGCGTATTCAAGATCCCTCGGAAGCGGCAACTGCAGCTTAAACGACTGATCACTGCGATCGTCAGGGATAAGCGTTCGACCGTCTCGTTACGTCGCCAGTTGGCTCGCAAGACGCGTCGACGGCGCACCCTCGCCTAGCGGCAACCGTTCGGCGACGGTGACTGTTCGCCGTCTATATCGCCCTCGTGGCGGGACTCTGTGCTTTCGACCTGAAGCCGAGAGCGACGCTGGAGCTTCCAGGTCCACCGCGCCGACTGGACCGGGTCGTCTCGCTCGAACCTTCCGCTGATCAACTGCACGCCGTGCACCGGGTCGTCCGACTGGCGGCGCGAGATATTCGACGACGCTACGGAACTCTATATGGAGCACGCGCCTTCACGGAGCTCGCGTACGCCGCAACGAACGCCGCGCGGGAGCTTCAGTAGCCGTACGGCGATCTAAAAGAACCAGCCCTTGGACCGCGCTCGCCCAGGAGCGTGTAGGCGATGACCTGGTGGACGAAGTAGATCATCAGCGCCGTCTGGCCGAGCATGACCAGCCAGGTGGGGCGCCAGCCGCGCACCTCGCAGAGCCAGTAAAAGAATGCGAGCATCACGAACACGGTGCCGAGAATCCACACCGCGGTGATGGGCGCGGGGATCCAGTGGTGGTTCAGCACGCGGTCGCGCGTGAAGCCGATGTGGGGTGACGACGGCCAGCGGAGCTCCGTCAGGACCGCCAGCACCATGAGGATCACGCCGATCACGGCGAGGTTGCGGAAGAACGGCGCGTCGGGTCCGCGCGCGGCGACGTCGCGCCACCACCAGCCCAGCACGAGGCCGATCAGCACGAGGCAGATCCACGGCCACGGCGCGTAGTCGAGGAACAGGGTCAGCGCGATCACCGGATGG
>QHSB01000221.1 GCA_003220335.1 Candidatus Rokuibacteriota bacterium | reverse complement strand
CGTTCAACCTGTTTCCACACATGACGACGCTGCAGAACATCATGCTGGCGCCGATGAAGGTGCGGAGGCTCTCGCGCGTGGACGCCGAGAAGACGGCGCGCGCGCTCCTGGAGCGCGTCGGCCTGCGCGAGAAGGCGGACAACTATCCGGCCAATCTCTCGGGCGGCCAGCAGCAGCGCGTGGCCATCGCGCGCGCGCTGGCCATGCAGCCGAAGATCATGCTCTTCGACGAGCCGACGTCCGCCCTGGACCCGGAGATGATCAACGAGGTGCTCGACGTCATGACCGCGCTCGCCCGCGAGGGCATGACGATGATGTGCGTCACGCACGAGATGGGGTTCGCCCGCCGCGTCGCCCACCGCGTCGTTTTCATGGACGAGGGGCAGGTGGTCGAGGAGGGCACGCCCCAGGCGTTCTTCGCCGCGCCGAAGTCGGAGCGCGGCAAGCAGTTCCTGTCGAAGATTCTCACTCACTGACGGAGGTCACATGAAAGCGACGCTCGCTCTCCTGCTCACGCTCACCGTCGCCCTCGCCCTGGGGGCACCGGCGCTCGCCCAGCAGGACACGCTCGAGAAGATCAAATCCAGCGGCACGCTCACCATCGGCACGCGTACGGGCTCGCCGCCGTTCGCCTACATCAACAAGAACAACGAGTGGGTCGGGTTCTCGATCGACCTCGTCGACGTGCTGATCAAGCCGGAGATCGAGAAGGCGGTGGGCAAGTCCATCAAGATCGAGAAGAAGGAGTCCACGCCGCAGACACGCATCCCGCTGCTCACGTCCAACTCGGTCGACCTGATCGCCGAGACGATGACGGACACGCCGCAGCGGCGCGAGCAGGTCGACTTCAGCCTGACCTTCTTCTACACGGGCGCGCAGTTCCTCGTGAAGAAGGGCAGCCCGATCAAAGGCGTCAACGACATCGCCGGCAAGCGGATCGCGTCCCAGCAGGGCAGCACCAACGCCAAGATCATCCGCGAGAAGTATCCGCAGGCGCAGCTGCGCGAGTTCCCCGACCAGCCCGCGGCCTTCCAGGCGCTCGCCCAGGGCCAGGTGGACGCCTACACCAACGACGGGATCCAGCTCGCGGGCCTCAAGGCCAAGGCGCCGAACCCCAGCGACTGGGAGGTCGTCGGCGACTTCTACTCGGAGGAGCCGTACGGCATGGCCATGCGCAAGGGCGACGCCAAGTTCAAGGCCGCCGTCGACGCCGGTCTGCGTAAGGGCTTCGAGTCGGGCAAGTACTTCGACGTCTACGACAAGTGGTTCGGACCGAAAGGCGAGGTCCCGTACCCGATGACGCCGCAGGTCAAGGCGTATCTGTTGAAACAAATCGGTAAGTGAACTATTCGTTCAAGTGGAGCGTGCTCTGGACCGGCCAGTCGGGACACTGGCTGCTCCAGGGCCTGCTCACCACGCTGGAGCTGTCGGCGCTCGCCTGGCTCCTCGCCGTGGCCCTCGGGATTCTCTCCGGCGCCCTCCGCACGGTGCGGTTCCCGCCGCTGCGCTGGGCCGCCACGTTCTACGTCGAGTTCTTCCGCAACGTTCCGCTGCTGGTGTGGATGTTCTTCTGGTACTTCGGCGTGCCGCCGCTGCTGCCGCGCGGCGTGCAGGACTGGATCTTCAACCACGGCGCGGAATTCTGGGCGGGCATGCTCGCGCTCGGCGTGTATCACGGCGCGCGTATCTCGGAGGTCATCCGCTCGGGCATCCAGTCCATCCCGCGCACGCAGTTCGAGGCGTCGGTGGCCATCGGCCTCACGACGTTCCAGGCCTACCGCCTCATCATCCTGCCCGTCGCGCTGCGGTTGATCGTGCCGCCGGCGACCAACGAATCGCTGAACCTCCTGAAGAACTCCTCGGTGGCGCTGACCATCAGCGTGGCCGAGCTGACGTTCCAGACGCGCCAGATCGAGACCTATACCGCGAAGGCCATCGAGGCGCTCACCGCCGGCACCCTGATCTATCTCGTGCTATGCCTGTCGATCGCCACCATCATGGCGCGCGTCGAGCGGCGGTACGCGATCCCCGGCCTGATCGCGCGCGTGGAGCCGGCGGCCTAGTCGATGGACTTCTCGGTCATCGCCAACAACTTCCGCTTCCTGATCGTCCAGGGGCTGATCGGCATCGGCCCCTTCATCGGGGGCACGCTGCGGCTGGCCATCCCGGCCATCGTGCTCGGCTTCGTGCTGGGCATCTTCGTCGGCCTCGCCCGCCTGTCCGCCACGCGCTGGATCCGCACGCCGGCCACGATGTACGTCGAGTTCTTCCGCGGCGTGCCGCTCGTCATGGTCATCTTCTGGATCTGGTTCATCATCCCGCAGCTGCTGCGCCTGCCGATCCCCGAATACGGCGTGGCCCTCACCGCGTTCGTGATCTTCGAGGCCGCCTACTTCGGCGAGATCGTGCGCGCGGGTGTGCAGTCGGTGGCGCGCGGGCAGGTGGAGGCGGCCACGGCGCTCGGCCTGACCGCGACCAAGACGATGACCTACGTCATCCTGCCCCAGGCGCTCCGGAACATGGTGCCCTCGCTGGTCACGCAGATGATCGTGCTCTTCAAGGACACGTCGCTGG
>QHSB01000220.1 GCA_003220335.1 Candidatus Rokuibacteriota bacterium | reverse complement strand
TGCGCCAGGAGCCGTACGCGGCGATGCCCACGATGGTGCCGAGCAGCACGACCCAGTCGGCGACGTTCACGAGAAGATCCCCGTGAACACGGTCAGCAGGCCGACCACGAGCACGAACCACCCGAAGACGAACAGGTAGACGCCGCGCCAGGTGCGGAACCCGGGGACGTCGGGCGGCTCGGCCTCGGGACGCTCGGCGGGACGCGGTGCTCGCGTCACTTACCCAGCGAGACGAGATTCGCGAACAGTCGATAGGCACCGGGGACCGCGTCGGGGAGCTGGCGAAACCACGCCAGGCTGGTGTAGACGAAGTATCCCTTGCCGTGCCGCGCCGCCAGCAAGCCGCCCTTGAGCGGCGTCTCGCCCGCGTCGCCGGACGCGAGGATCGCGGTGAAGCGCTCGTCCCACTGATCGGGGAAGTAGAGACCGCGCTCCTGCGCCCAGCCCTCGAAGTCCGCCGCGGTGATGCGATTCGGGGTGGTCAGCACGGGATGCTCGGGCGCCAGGATCGTCACCGGCGCGTGCTCGTCGGTCACGCGGTCGCGCGAGAGGCGCAGGTGGAACGGCGCGAGCCAGCCCTCGCGCAGGCCGTCCAGCGTGTTGTACTGCGCGACGACCGTGCCGCCCGCCTCGACGTACGCGAACAGCGCGGGCAGGCGCTCGGCGAGATCCGT
>QHSB01000219.1 GCA_003220335.1 Candidatus Rokuibacteriota bacterium | reverse complement strand
TATCCCATCTGCTCCAGGGCGGCGGCCACATCGTCGCCGGCGCCTGGCAGGTAGCCGACGTGGCGGCCGCGAGTCGCCAGCTCGAGCGACACCGCCTGGGCGCGCGCCGGGGGCTGCAGGAGCTGGAGCGGCAGGTGATCGTAGCGAATCTCCACGCGCTGCTGGTTGAAGCGCCGGCCGTTGATCTCCACGCTCGCGCCGAGCGGCGCGGTCGCGAGCTGCGCCGGCGCGGTCACGGTGAAGGTGAAGCGCGCCTGCTCGCCAGGGGCGGCGAGTCGAAACGGCTGCGCGGCTGGCGTCGCGATCCAGCCGGTCGGCGCGTCGAGGTGCACGCTGCCGGCGGCTCGCGCGCGCGCGGCGGTGAGCTCCACCGTCACCTGACGTGCCGCGCCGGGCGCGAAGAGCCGCACGCCCGCGGTGAACCGCAACGAGACCGGCGCGATGACCGTGAGCCGCCGGCGCAGCGCGGGCTTGGCGGGATCCGCGGCCGGCATCGGCTCGCCGGCGATCACCAGCGTCTGCCCGCCGACGTCGAAGACGTACTCGAGCGGGAAGGTGGGCGGGTTCTCGGCGCGGCCGATGAGCGACGGATCGTCCACGTCGAACAGCCCCGCCGTGCCCTCCGTGCGCAGCCAGTACGGCTGGCTCGGCGCCGTGCTCGCGGGCACGACCTGGGAGGTCTCGCGAACGGCCGGCTGGTTCGGGCGCAGCTCGACGGCCTTGTCGATCGCGCGGTGAGCGCTCGGGTACCGTACCGCCGTCCAGCGCACGGGG
>QHSB01000123.1 GCA_003220335.1 Candidatus Rokuibacteriota bacterium | reverse complement strand
CTCCCGGCCAGCTCGGCATTGCCGTCCGCGCGTGAAGGTGGAGCCCCTGAGCGTCGTGCGCCGCGAGCAGCGCGTTGACGGGATCGCTCGGCACGGCCGCGGGCGGCGGAACGTGCGGCAGTGGTCGGCTGTCAGGTCGCCGGAAGCGGAGCTCTCCATCAGCCTGCCGCTCCACCTGATAACCGTCTTCGTGCACCGCGCGGTGATGCCGGCGACACAGCAACGCGAGATTCGACAGCGTGGTGGCGCCTCCGTGGGCCCAATGGCGAATGTGATGGCCCTGACCGAACGCTCGTGCGCAGCCGGGGAAGCGGCAGCCCCGGTCCCGGTGCTGCAGAGCACGTCGTAGCGCCGGCGGAATGGTGCGCGTTCTCGCACCGACCTCCGTGACATGGCCGTCTGCGTCATGTCGCATCACGACCCGAGTCGCGTCGCAGGCCAAACGCCGGGACGTCTCCGCGGGAACGTGTGTCCCATCTTCCAGGACCGACTGGCCCGGGGCGTCCGGGTCCGTCAACACCGGGGCGTCGACGTGGATCACGACCTGGTACCGCTCCCCGGGTGTACCGGGATCGATCCCATGGTGGAGCGCCGTTTCGGCGACGAGAGCCAGCGCGTCCGCCTGCTGCTGCGCCATGGTCGGCGTTTCTGCGGGAACGTCGTCGCCCTGCGCCGCGCGTGCGCGCTGATACAGCGTCTCGCCGGCGGCGGCCAGCGCGTGCCGGAGCACCGCGCCGACCTCCGGTGCCAGCCGTCCGCGGATGACCACCATGCCGTCTTCGTCTTGATACACATATAGCGCGCGGCTCCGGTGGCGCCGAGTGCTCTCCCGAGCTTCGGCGATGCGGTCCACCCGGCGCCAGCCACGGACGATGCGCTCGACGTGCTCGGCGGTTCCGGCGCGGCCGACCGCCGGACGTGCTCGCGGGCGGCACCGGGCTCGAGCCCGACACGCCAGGTGAGCCACGCGGCGCAGGAGCTGAAGCCGTTATGCCAGCCGCCGCGAGCGTCGAACTCACGGATGAGCTCCAGCAGCCGCGCGCTGGCGGCGTCGAGATGAGCGGAGAGCTCGGCGATCTGGTCGCCGAGCCGGTCCAGCTCAGCAATCGGTTCCGGCGTGGGCCGAACGGTGCACTGAAGGTCGTTCTTCATCGGCGCTCTCCTCGTTGTCCTGCGCCGACTCTATACCGCGATTTTCGACGGCCCACGGCGCCTCCAGAGTGGGCGACCGCGGCGCGCCAGGCGATTTTTTGTGCGACGCCTGCCTGTGCGCGCCTCAGGGCAACGGCGGCCCTCTGGAGCCACATTGGCGATCTGATACGCCGGCCCGCGGAGCGTGGCCGATGAGCGCTGTCAAGAGTGGAAAATCAGATACACGTGCGGCGGCGTCACCAGCCCGCTCGCCGTCACCTACCCCGCCGTATATCCCCCATCCACCGGCAGCGAGACGCCGGTGACGAAGGAGGCCTCGTCGCTGGCGAGGTAGAGGATGGCGGAGGCGACCTCGTCGGGCTGGCCGAAGCGCTGGAGCGGGTACTTCAGCAGCACGGCCTCGCGAAAGTTGGGGTCGTCGAGCAGCGCGCGGGTCATCGGCGTCTCGATCATCCCCGGGCAGACGCAGTTCACGCGCACGCCGGGCGCCCACTGCATCGCCATCTGGCGCGTGAGGTTCACCACCGCGCCCTTGGACGCCGCGTAGGCGGGCGAGAGCGAGCCGCCGACCATGCCGTAGACCGACGAGAGATTGACGATGGCACCCTGCCCGCTCGAGCTGAGCGCGGGCAGCGCCGCCCGCGACGGGTAATAGGTGCCGGTCAGGTTCGTGTCCACCACGCGCTCCCACTCGGCCGGCGCGGGCGCGCGGTCGCGGCCTTCGGGGCGCACGCCGGCGGAGTTGACGAGCGTGGTCAGCACGCCGAAGCGTGCGACGACCTGGTCGACCATCCGCTCGCAGGCGGCGGCGTCGGTGACGTCGGTCTCCAGCGCGAGCGCCTCGCCGCCGGCCGCGCTGATCACGCGCGCCGTCTCCTTGGCGCGCTCGCCCATGCGGTCGACGCACGCGACCCGCGCGCCCTCCGCGGCCAGCCGCCGGGCCGTCGCGGCGCCGATGCCCGAGCCCGCGCCGGTGACCAGCGCCACCTTGCCACGCATCCTGCCCGCCATGACTTTGCTCGCGCCGGAGGATACAATCGGGTGCTCGACAACGCCAGAGGGGGCCGTCATGGATTTCGAGTACTCCAAGAAGACGAAGATGTACATGGAGCAGCTTACCGACTTCATGAACAAGTACATCTACCCCAGCGAGCACGTCTTTCACGAGCAGCTCGACGCCGGTCCGACGCGCTGGCAGATCCCCCCGATCATGGAAGAGCTGAAGGAGAAGGCGCGGGAGCGCGGCCTCTGGAACCTGTTCCTGCCCGAGAGCCAGCGCGGCGCCGGTCTCACCAACCTCGAGTACGCACCGCTCTGCGAGGTGATGGGCCGCTCGCACCTCGCGCCGGAAGTCTTCAACTGCTCCGCCCCCGACACCGGCAACATGGAGGTCTTCGAGCGCTACGGCACCGAGGAGCACAAGAAGCAGTGGCTGCAGCCGCTCCTCGAGGGCAAGATCCGCTCGGCCTTTGCCATGACGGAGCCGAAGGTCGCGTCGTCCGACGCCACCAACATCGAGTCCTCGATCGTGCGCGACGGCAACGACTACGTGATCAACGGCCACAAGTGGTGGACGTCGGGCATCGGCGACCCGCGCTGCAAGGTCCTCATCTTCATGGGCAAGACGGATCCCAAGAATCCCGACAAGTACAAGCAGCAGTCGATGATCGTGGTGCCGCGCGACAGCAAGGGCATCACGGTCAAGCGCATGCTGACCGTCTTCGGCTACGACGACGCGCCGCACGGTCACGGCGAGGTGCTCTTCGAGAACGTGCGCGTGCCCGCCTCCAACCTCCTGCTGGGCGAGGGGCGCGGCTTCGAGATCGCGCAGGGGCGGCTCGGGCCCGGCCGCATCCACCACTGCATGCGCCAGATCGGCGTGGCCGAGCGCGCGCTCGAGCTGATGTGCAAGCGCTCGATGAGCCGCGTGGCCTTCGGCAAGCGCATCGCCGACCACGACGTCACGCTGGAGCGCATCGCGGAGGCGCGCATCAAGATCGACCAGGCGCGACTGCTCGTGCTGCACGCCGCCTCCATGATGGACACCGTGGGCAACAAGGCGGCCAAGCAGGCCATCGCCGAGATCAAGGTGGCGGTGCCGAACATGACCGGCCAGGTCATCGACTGGGCGATGCAGGTGCACGGTGGCGGCGGCGTGAGCCAGGAGTTTCCGCTGGCCTTCATGTGGGCGCACTCGCGGACGCTGCGCTTCGCGGACGGGCCGGACGAGGTGCATCGTCGCCAGATCGGCCGCCTCGAGCTGCGCAAGCATTCCTGAGAGCACGGCGGTGACTCACGGGCTCCGCGTCGCGGCGGCCCTGGCCGTCCTCGTGGCCGCGGGCTGCTCGACGGCCCCGCGCACGCCGACACCGGTGCCACGCGCGACCACGGCTCCGCGTTCGCTCGAGCTCTACGCGCTCCACGGCCGCGAGGTGCGTCTCGCCCATCTCGGCCACACCGCCGGCCCCACCGCGATGGGCACGATGGTGAGCGCCGGCCGGCCCGTCGGCGACGTGCAGCCGTGGCCCCCCGTCGTCTCGGACCATCACCAGGCGACGCTCGCGGAGGCGGAGACGCTCTATCGCAAGCAGGACTACGCCGCCGCCCTCGCCGCCCTCGAGCCCGCGTACCGTGACGAGCCGACCAATCCGTTCGTGCTCGAGGCCTACGGCCGCACGCTCTACTATCAGCGCGAGCGCGAGCGCGCCTTCTCCGTCTATCGTCGGTTGGTGGACCTGCTCGACACCGAGTGGCGCGCCGACGCCCTGACGGCGGTGACGATCGACGCGTGGTTCGTCGACGCCTACTGGAAGGTCGGGACGCTGCACATGGACCGCGCGGAGTACGAGCGCGCAGCCTTCGAGATCAGCCGCGCGCTCGCCGGCGGCTTCATGTGGGAGCGCCTCGCGGTGGACCAGGCGCTCTCCTATCTGACCAAGGCGTACGCGGAGATGGACCGGCGCGACGTCGCGCGCTACTACGCGCAGCGCGCGCTGGAACGTAATCCGCGCAACACGTTCGTGAAGCGCTACCTCGATCCGCTGTCGCGCGACAGCAAGTAGTGCGCCTATGAAAGGAGCGATGAAACCATGCCACGGATGACCGGCGGTGAAGCGCTCGCCCGGCAGCTCGTTCGCGAAGGGGTCAAGATCGTGTTCGGCCTGCCCGGCGTGCAGCTCTACGGGGCGCTGGCGGCGCTGCGCGACGAGCGCGTGCGCTTCATCACCACGCGGCACGAGCAGGCCACCACCTACATGGCGGACGGCTACGCGCGCGCGGGCGGCGGCTTCGGCACGGCCCTCGTGGTTCCCGGGCCCGGCCTGCTCAACGCGGCGGCCGGTCTCTCCACGGCGTACGCGGCCAGCTCGCCCGTGCTGATGCTCTGCGGCCAGGTGCCGAAGCGGAACATCGGTCGCGACGTCGGCGTGCTCCACGAGGTCAACGACCAGATGCAGGCCATCGCGCCCGTCACGAAGTGGCGGCGCCGCGTGCTCGAGGTCGGCGACGTGCCGGGGGCCGTGCGCGCGGCCGTGCGCCAGCTGAAGACCGGCCGCCCGCGGCCCGTGCACCTCGAGTTCCCGCCCGACGTGCTGGAAGAAGAGGGCGAGGCGACGCTGCTGCCGCCGGCCGAGACCGACCGCGCGGCGGCGCCCGAGCCCACGATCGCGCGCGCGGCGCAGATGCTGCTGGCCGCGCAGCGTCCGGTGATCTACGCGGGTGGCGGCGCGGTGACGGGCGATGCGCACGAGGCGCTCGGCGCCATCGCCGAGCACCTGCAGGCGGGAGTCGCCACCACCGCCGAGGGCAAGGGCGTGATCAGCGACGCCAACGACCTCTCGCTCGGCGCCGGGCTCTGGCCCAAGAACCCGCTGCGGCGCTGGCTCGACGCCGCCGACCTCGTCCTCGTGGTCGGCTCGCGCCTGCAGCTGGCCGGCTTTCAGCCGAATCAGCAGGTGATCCAGGTCGACGTCGATCCCGACGAGATCGGCCGCAACCACGGGCTGACCTTCGGCCTCGTCGGCGACGCGCGGCTCACGCTCGAGCGGCTGCTCGAGCGGCTGCGCGCGGCCGCCCCGCGGCCGTCGCGCAAGGCCGAGCGCGAGGCGCTGCGCGCCGAGATGGCGGCGCTCGACACCACCGAGCCCAACGCGCCCATCTTGAAGTCGTTGCGCGCGGGCACGCCGGAGGACGCGATCGTCATCGCCGGCATGACCCAGATCGGCTACTACTCGCGGCCGTTCTGGCCGGTGTTCCGTCCGCGCACCTACCTGAACTCCTCGTACTCCGGCAACCTCGGCTTCGAGTATCCGACGGCGCTCGGCGCCAAGGTCGCGCAGCCCGACCGGCCCGTGGTCGCCATCTGTGGCGACGGCGGCTTCATGTACAACGCGCAGGAGATGTCGACGGCGGTGAAGTACGGCATCAACGTCGTGGCCGTGGTGTTCAACGACGACGCCTACGGCAACGTGGCGCGCGACCTCGACGAGGCGTGGGGCGGCGCGTGGGAGGCGGATTTCCGCAATCCCGACTTCATGAAGCTGGCCGACGCCTACGGCGTGGCGGGCATCCGCGTCGAGAAGCCGACCGAGGTCGGCGACGCCGTGAAGAAGGCGCTCGGCCTCAACCGTCCGGCGCTGATCGAGGTGAAGGTCGGGCGCATGCCGCGCCCGCCGTTCTTCATGCAGCTCAAGGCGCCCGACAAGTACAAGAAGTGATGGACGCGCCGGAGCGCGTCCTCGAGCTGATGGGGCGCGCGATGGGGCGCTTCGCGATGCTGCGTCCCGGCGACCGCGTGGCGGTGGGCGTGTCGGGCGGCAAGGACAGTCTCTGCCTGCTCGACGCGCTCGTGGCCTATCGGAGGCGGGCGCCCTTCGCCTACGACGTCATCGCGGTGACGATCGAACAGGGAAAGTTCAAGAGCGACATCCGCGCGCTGGAGTCGGCCATCCGCGACATCGGCGTGCGTTGGGTCGTGAGCGACGAGCCCGCCACGCTGGCGCTCGTGAAGGATGGCATCGGCCACGGCTGCGACGTGTGCAGCCGTCACCGCCGCCGCGCGCTCTACCGGCTGGCCGCCGAGCTTCAGTGCACGACGCTGGCCCTCGGCCACACCGCCGACGACTGCGCGGAGTCGCTCCTGCGCAACATCCTCTTCAACGGGCGGATCGCCTCGCTGCCACCCGTGGCCGTCTCGCGCAAGGGCACGCTGCGCCTCATCCGGCCGCTGGTGTTCGTGACCGAGGACCTGACCGCCGCCTACACTCGGGCGCGCGGCCTGACGACGGTCGGCTGCGCGTGCTCGGACAAGCCGAGCGTGCGCGGCGAGATCCGCGCGTTCCTGGCGACGCTGCGCGCGCGCCACCCCGGCGTGGGGGACTCCGTGACGGCCGCCCTCGGCAACGTGAACCCCTTTACCCTCTTCGACCCGGCGCTCGAGAAGCCGGGTGCGGACCTCTCGCCGGCGTTCGAGTCATAGGTCGTTGGCCCCGCCCTTGCGGTGAGAGCGCACCCGTCCGAAAGGAGGGCGCCATGGCCAAGGAACCAAGAGAGCCTCAGGAGACTGACGCCGATCGGATCCCGGACTCCGGCACGGGCGAGCTCGACACCGACCGTCTGAAGCAGCGCGAGCCGCTGGAAGCCGACGCCGGCGACGACGACATCGACGACGAGGTCGATGACGAGGTCGACGACGCGGAGGACGACGAGCAGCCGGTATGACGACGGCGGCGCCCCGGGTCGGCCCGGGGCGCCGCTCCACGTAGTACGCTGGGGCCGGATGTCCCGCTGGGCCGTCCTGGTGCTGATCACGCTGGCCCATGCGCTCGGCGCGCTGGCCGTGCTGTCCGTCGCGCCGCTCTCGCCGTTCCTGCTCGACGCGCTGCACCTGAGCCGCGCGCAGGTCGGGCTCCTGCTGCCCGCCGTCTATCTCGGCGGCGTGCTCATGTCGCTGCCCGCGGGCTGGCTCACCGATCGCCTCGGCGTGCGGCTCACCCTCGGCGCCGGCCAGGCCGTCATCGGCATCCTCGTCCTCGTCGCCGCGCTCGCGGGCAGCCTCCGCACGCTCCTCGCGTGCCTCGTGCTGGCGGGCTTCGGCTTCAGCGTGCTCAACCCGTCCACGGGCAAGGCCGTGCTCGAGTGGTTTCCGCCGCGTGGACGCGGCCTGGCCATGGGGATCAAGCAGACCGGCCTCACGCTCGGCGGCCTCGTGGGCGCGCTGGCGCTGCCGCCGCTGGCGCTCGTGGCCGGCTGGCGCGCCGCGCTGGCGGCGGGCGGCGCGCTCGCCCTCGTGTCGGCGGCGCTGACGCTGATCGTGTATCGCTCGCCCGCCGGTACCCGCGGCGCGTCCGCGGCGGCGTGGCCGCGGCTGGGCGAACTGCGCGTCTTCCTGCGCCGGCCCGGCGTGATCGTCGTCTTCCTCTCGGGGCTCGCGCTCTCGGTCGCTCAGTCCTCGGTGCTTGCGCATCTGACCATCTACGCGCGCGAGACGTTCGCGCTCTCGCCCGTGGTCGCCGGCCAGATGCTGGCGCTCACACAGGCGGGCGGCACGGCCGGCCGGCTCGCGTGGGGTGTGATCAGCGACCGGTTCTTCGGCGGGCGCCGGCGCCCCGGCGTCGTCGTCAACGCGCTGATCGGCGCCGGCGCCTATGCGCTGCTGGCGCTCGGGGACCGGCTGCCACTCGCAGGCCTGGTGCCGCTGGCGCTCGTCGCCGGCGTCGGCGCCTTCGGCTGGGTCGGGCTCTACTTCGCGCTCGTCGCCGAGATCGGCGGCGCGCGCTATGCCGGGCTGCTGACGGGCGTCGCCGTCGCCTTCGCATGGAGCGGTGTGCTCATCGGGCCGCCCGTCTTCGGGCTGCTGGTCGACCGGACGGGCTCGTATGCGTGGCCGTGGCTGGCGCTGGCCGCCGTCGGGCTGGGCGTGGCGGCGACGCTGCCGCGGCCGGCGCCGCTGGTGCAGCGGGAGCCAATCGGGTGACGATCGTCGACATCGTCGTCGCCCTGCTGATGCTCGCCGGCCTCGTCGGCGCGATCCTGCCCTTCCTGCCCGGCGCGCCGCTGATCTTCGCCGGCGCGCTCCTCTACGCGGTCGCCACGGACTTCACCGTCATCGGTGCCGGGCGACTCGCGATTCTCGCCGCGCTCGGCGTGCTGGCCTGGGCCCTCGAGCACGTGGCCGGCGTCGTCGGGGCGCGGCGCGCCGGCGGTAGCCGCGCCGCCGTCGTCGGCGCGCTGCTCGGCATGCTGGTCGGCGTGATGGTGGCGCCGATCGGCCTGCTGCTCGGGCCGATCGTCGGCGCGATCGCCGGCGAGCTGCTCGCGGGCCGCAAGCCCGACGTCAGCGTGCGGGCGGGCATCGGCGCCGCCGTCGGTGTGCTCACCGGCGTCGTCGCGCATTTCGCGCTGGCGCTCGTCATGGTCGCGCTGTTCGTGTGGTGGGTCTGGCAGGGTTAAGGTGAGAGAGGGGTGGCCATGAGCGTTCGGCCCGACGAGGCGCGCGTGCAGGAGATCGGCCGCGAGCTGTTCGAGCGGGTCGCCGCCGAGCGCCAGGCGTTCTATTCCGCGGATCGCTGGACGGCCGCGCTGTTTTCGTGGTCGCTCCAGCACGAGGACGCCAAGCTGCAGCTCTTCCGCTTCGTCGACGTGCTGCCCGCGCTCGACAGCGACCGCGACCTCGTCCGCCATCTGCGCGAGTACTTCGAGGGACGCGACGTGCCCTACGCCGGGCTCCTCCGCACGGCGCTCGGTGTGGCGCGCGTGGCCGGCCGGCTCGGCGACGCCGTCGTCGGCGTCATGCTGCGCGAGACCGTCCGGCGGCTGGCGCGGCGCTTCATCGCGGGCAGCACACCGGCCCAGGCGCGGCGCGCCGCGCTCGACGCCCGGCGTGCCGGGCAGGCGTTCACGCTCGACCTGCTCGGCGAGGCGTGCCTGAGCGACGCCGAGGCCGACGTCTACCAGGCGCGATATGTCGATCTCGTTCAGACGCTGGGCCGCGAGGCGCCTCACTGGCCGTCGGCGCCGCGGCTCGACTCGGCGCCCTGGGGCCCGCTGCCGCGCGTGAACGTCTCCGTGAAGATCTCGGCGCTCCATCCGTGGCTCGAGCCCGCCGATCCCGCGGGCTCGACGGCGGCCGTGAAAACGCGGCTGCGCCCCATTCTCGAGGCGGCGCGCGCGCGCGGCGCGCACATCCACGTCGACATGGAGGACCGCCGCCTGCGCGAGCTCACGCTGAAGAGCTTCATGGAGCTGGCCGACGAGCCGGAGTTCCGCCACGAGCGCAATCTCGGCATCGTGCTCCAGGCCTACCTCAAGGATGCCGAGGCCGACGCGCGGCGGCTCATCGCGTGGGCGAGCCGGCGCGGCACGCCGGTGAGCGTGCGCCTCGTGAAGGGCGCCTACTGGGACTACGAGACGGCGCACGCCGAGCTCGAGCACTGGCCGGTGCCCGTCTTCGAGACGAAGCCGGAGACCGACGCCTCCTTCGAGCGGCTCACGCGCCTGTTCCTCGAGCACGCGGAGGCCATCGATCTCGCCGTCGGGAGCCACAACATCCGGTCGATCGCCCACGCCCTGGCCGCCCGCGAGGCGCGCGGCCTGCCGCAGGGCGCGCTGGAATTCCAGGCGCTCTACGGCATGGCCCAGCCGCTCGTGCGCGCGCTGACGGAGCGCGGCGAGCGCGTGCGCATCTACATGCCGTTCGGCGAGCTGATCCCGGGTATGGCGTACCTCGTGCGCCGGCTGCTCGAGAACACGTCCAACGAGTCGTTCCTGCGGCGCGGCTTCGCCGAGCACGAATCGCCCGAGGCGCTGCTGGCCGATCCGGAGCGCATCCCCGTCGCGCCGCCGCCCAGGGACACTCACGATTTCGAGAACGAGCCGTACGCCGACTTCACCCGCGCGGCCGTGCGCGACGACTTCGCCGCCGCGCTGGCCGCGGTGCGCCCGCGGCTGGGCGGCAACTACCCGCTGGTGATCGACGGCCAGCGCGTGCAGACGACCGAACGCCTGGTCTCCGTCAACCCGTCGCGCGCCGGCGAGGTCGTGGGGCGCGTGGCGGCCGCCGGCGCCGCCGAGATCGACCGCGCGGTGGCCGCGGCGGCCCGCGCGTTCGCCGCCTGGCGCGACGCCGGCGCCGAGGCGCGCGCCGCGGCGCTGGGACGCGTGGCGGCGGGGCTGCGCGAGCGCCGGTACACGCTGGCGGCGTGGATCGTGTTCGAGGCGGGCAAGCCCTGGGCCGAGGCCGACGCCGACGTCGCCGAGGCGATCGACTTCGTCGAGTACTACCGCGCCCAGGCCCGGGAGCTGCAGCGGCCGCTCACGCTCGGCCGGCGCCGCGGCGAGGTCAACCACTACACGCGCGAGGCGCGGGGCGTGGTCGGCGTGATCGCCCCGTGGAATTTTCCGCTCGCCATCCTGACCGGCATGACCTCCGCCGCGCTGGCGACGGGCAACACCGTCGTCATGAAGCCCGCCGAGCAGACGCCGGTGATCGCCGCGCAGCTGATGGAGGTGTTCGAGGCGGCGGGGCTGCCGCCCGGCGTCGTGAACTACGCGCCCGGGCGCGGCGAGGTGGCGGGCGATCGTCTCGTGAGGCATCCCGACGTCTCGCTGATCGCCTTCACCGGCTCGCAGGAGGTCGGCACGCGCCTCTATGCGACGGCGGCGGCGACGCCGGGGGCCCGGATGCTCAAGCGCGTGGTGGCCGAGATGGGCGGCAAGAACGCGATCATCGTGGACGACGACGCCGACCTCGACGAGGCCGTGCAGGGCATCCTCGCCTCGGCCTTCGGCTACGCCGGCCAGAAGTGCTCGGCGTGCTCGCGCGTGATCGGCGTCGGGCGCGTCTACCCGCGCCTGGTCGAGCGGCTGGCCGAGGCCGCGCGAACGCTGCCCATGGGCCCGGCGGAGGCGCCGGGCACGATCGTGGGCCCGGTGATCGACGAGGCATCGCGCGAGCGGATCCTGTCCTACATCGACCTCGGCAAGCGGCTCGCGCGTCCGGTGCTGCTGCGCGAGCCGGATCGGGCGCTGGACGCGCTCGGCGGCTACTACGTCGCGCCGGCGATCTTCGCCGACGTGCCGCCGACCTGCGCGCTGGCGCGCGAGGAGATCTTCGGGCCCGTGCTCTCCTGCATGCCGGCCGCGACGTTCGAGGAGGCGCTGGCGATCGCGACAGGCCTGGACTACGCGCTGACGGGGGGCGTCTTCTCCCGGAGCCCGGTGCGGCTGGCACGCGCGCGGCAGGCGTTTCGCGTCGGCAACCTCTATATCAACCGCGCCACCACCGGCGCCCGCGTCGGCCGCCAGCCTTTCGGCGGACGGCAGCTCTCGGGCATTGGCTGGCAGGCGGGCGGGCCGGACTACCTCGTGCAGTTCATCGAGACGCGCGTGGTCACCGAGAACACGCTGCGCCGCGGGTTCGCCTCCAACGAACTGACTCGTTGAACAAAGGGGGCCTCGAAGGGCCCCCTTTACCCCGTACGCTCGGTG
>QHSB01000218.1 GCA_003220335.1 Candidatus Rokuibacteriota bacterium | reverse complement strand
CGGGGAACAGTCCGTCGGAGTGCGGGTAGTCGGTCGAGACGACGATGTTGTCGTCACCGATCGCCTCCACCACCTGCCGGAGCACCCGCTCGTCGGCGTCGGTGGCGATGTAGCACTGCCGGTAGAAGTACTCGCTCGGGAGCCCGCTGATCTGCACCTCGGAGCCGGGGCCGAACTTCTCCCACGCTTCGTCCAGACGCCAGAGCCACCAGGGCAGCCAGCCGCACGTGCCCTCGAGAAACGCGCAGCGCAGGCGCGGGTGACGCTCGAGCACGCCGCCGGCGGCCATGCTCGCGAAGGCGAACATCAGCTCCACGGGATTGCGCCCGGCCACACCGATCACGCGGCCGTTGGGGTGATCGAGATAGCGTCGCGCGATGTCGTCGCGCAGCGAGGACTGGCCGGTCGGGTGGAAGCCGAGCGGCACGCCCAGCTCCTCGATGGCGTCCCAGAGCGGCTCGAGCTCCGGGTCGTGGACGTGGCGCCCGTTGATGGGGTTCGGGTTGCCGATGACGGCCACCGCGCCCAGCTCGCGCACGGCGCGCCGCGCCTCGCGCGCGGCGAGCGCGGGCTCATGGAAGGCGACCTGCGCGGCGAACTTCAGGCGCCCGGGCGCGTACTGGCAGTAGTCGTAGGTCCAGTTGTTGTGGGCGCGCGCCAGCGCGTCGGCCACCAGCGGATCGAGGTCGTCGTGCATGAGCACCTGGCGGCCGCGCGTGCCGTAGAGGATCGCGACGTCGATCCCCTCGATGTCCATCGCCTGCACGTGGGACGCGGCGTCGTAGCCGCGCGCGTGGGCGACGTCGTAGTGGGGCGAGCGCGCGAAGGCGCGCCGCTGGAGGTCCTTGCCGACGACGGCTGTGCGCGGCCGCTTCGACATCTCCCCGATGTCGAGGGCGCCGATCTTGATGATGGGCTGGTTCGGAGCGTGGTCGGTGCCCCGGATGAACTTCGGCGCGAACCGCTTGAACGGCTCGTCGAGGTAGCGCTCCCAGAGACCGTCCGGCTCCATCGTGTGCAGATCGCTGTCCATGACCCGGAACCCGTTCTTCATAGCTCACCTCTTCCTCGTTCGTTCATCGGGCCCCACGGATAGCGCCGACCGGTCGGAGTGTCAAGGACGCGACTCGCGTGCTAGGGTGTCGCACCATGGCTGACACGGCGGACGTGGTGGTCGTCGGCGGTGGCGTCATCGGCACCAGCATCGCGTTCGCGCTGGCCTCGGCCGGCGTCGCGCACGTCACGCTGCTCGAGAAGGGGGCCTTGGCCAGCGGCGCCTCGGGCCGCTCGAGCGCGCTGATCCGCATGCACTACGTCAACGAGGAGGACGCGCGCCTCGCCTGGGCGAGCTTCCCCGTGTTCCGGGACTGGTGCGAGCGCATGGGCGGGCCACCCGTGTTCACGCCCACGGGCTTCGTGGCCGTGGTCGGCCCGGCCGACGCGGCGGCGCTGCGCGCCAACGTCGAGATGCTCCGCAAGATCGGCGTCGACACGACGGCGATGTCGCCGGCGGAGCTCAAGACGCTGCAGCCGCACGTCAACGTCGACGACGTCGGCGCCGCCGCCTACGAGCCGGCGAGCGGCTACGCGAGTCCGGCCGAGGTCGTGGAGGGCTTTCGCCGGCAGGCGCAGGCGCGCGGCGCGCGCATATTACCGTGGACGCCGGCGACACGCATCGTGCGGCGCGACAGCGCCGTGGTCGGTGTCGAGACGGCGGCCGGCCGCATCGACTGCGGCGCCGTCGTGGTGGCGGCGGGCGCGTGGGCGCCGCGGCTCTGCCGCGAGCTCGGGATCGAGCTGGCCGCGCGTCCCAAGGCGCTGGACACGATGCTGGTGACGCGCCCGCCCGAGCTGGCGCGGCCGCACATGGTCGTCATCGACCACGTGCTCGGCACCTACTTCAGGCCGGAGGGCGACGCCCAGACGATCGTGGGCGTGCCGTGCCAGGTCTGGGACATCGATCCCGACACGATGCCGACCGGCCTGCCGCCGACGGCGCCGGTGGAGGGCGCGCAGCTGCTCACGCACCGCATGCCCGTGATGGAGCGCGCCGCGCTCGCGCGTGGCTATCGCGCCTTCGACTGCTACAGCGCCGACCGTCACGCGATCCTCGGCGCGGTGCGCGGCGTCGACGGTCTCTATCTGGCCACCGCGTTCAGCGGCTCCGGCTTCAAGATCGCGCCGGCCGTCGGCGCCTGTCTGGCGGAGCTGATCACCGAGGGCCGCGCGCGCACCGTCGACATCTCCGCGTTCCGTCCCGAGCGCTTCGCCGAGGGCCGCCGCATCGCGGGCCGGCACCCGTACGCGCCCCGCCGCGACCACCAGGAGCCGACGCGCTGACGGCATGGCGCTCTACGTCGTGCGCCGCCTGCTGCAAGCGATCCCGCTGCTGGTCGGGATCTCCTTCGCGGGCTTCGTGCTGCTGCGGCTGGCCCCCGGCGGCCCCATGGCCGTCTACGCGCAGAATCCCAGCATGAGCGAGGCCGACATGCGCCGCATCGAGCGCATCCTCGGCCTCGACCAGCCGGTGCACGTGCAGTACCTCAAGTGGGCGGCGGGCATGGCCGCCGGCGAGCTCGGCTACTCGTATCGCACCGGCCGGCCGGTGGGCGAGATCATCCGCGAGCGGGTGCCGGCCACCCTGCAGCTCATGGGCGTCGCCTACCTGATCGCCATCGCGCTCGGGCTCACCACGGGTATCGTCAGCGCCGTGCGGCGCGGCTCCGTCTTCGACTACGCGGCGACGACGGCGGCGATGGTCGGGCTGTCCGTGCCGACCTTCTGGTTCGGCCTCGTCGTGGTCATCGTGTTCGCGGGCGGGCTGCGCTGGATCCCCTCCGGCGGCATCGCCACGCTGGGCGCGCCGTTCTCGCTCTGGGACCGCTTCATCCACCTGATCGGGCCGGCCGCGGTGCTCGGACTCTGGATGAC